>JAGVNL010000011.1 GCA_020053275.1 bacterium | reverse complement strand
TCGAACAGCAAGGCAAGGAGGACAGCGCAGGAACGAGAATCGAAATGTAGCCCGCTGATGCGGGAAACCCCGTCCCGTAAGGGCGGGGAGCGTCATTCTAATGAGTAAGTAGATTACGCAGCGACAGATGGTGCGGCGGCAGCTAAGGCTTGCTCTTGCTGGTTTGGTGTGCGGTGTTGAGCGGTAAAGGTTTCGGAAGCGATGAGATTTGAGGCGTCGTCATTCTGCTTGGTGGCTAGGCGGATGGTGGAAAGAATGAGGTCGAGCTCGGGGAGATGAATTTGGTTAGCGAATTTTTTGACAACGGCGATGGCTTGCGACATGTCGTGGAGGGACGAGCTGTCGAGGTGACGACCGTCGGCAAAGGCGGTGAAAATTAGCTGGAGGCGTTTCAGCTCGGCGATAACTGATGCGTCAGAATACTGCGCGATGATAGCAGGAATGAGGCTATCAGCGATGTGACCGGCGTGTTCACTGATGGTGGCCAGGCGTTCGTGACGGGCAGGGTTGGGCTGTTCTGGGAGATTAGTCATATGGATAGAATATAACTCTAGACAATAGTCAAGCCAAGACGCTCAGGATGCTCTACTAAATCGCCAACGATGCGCAAAAATCGCTCGATATCAACAAGATGAGTCTTGATAATGCTGTGAATTCGTTCAAGATCAATATCTGAATATTGATGGACGAGAAGGTTGCGAAGCTTGGCCATTGGTACTAAATGTTCAATTGCGAAAGCTACATCCACTACACCGAGTTCACCGAGCTTTTGAGCGACGCCAGCGTATTCGACTGGGCGACCACCTGGAAGGCGAGAAAGGATGTGAGAACCGAGATGGAAAACGCCTTCGAGAGCGAGACGCAGGTGATGTTGAGTGAGATCGAAGTTATCGCCAGTACGAAAATCGGTTAATGATAACTCACCGAGTAGCTGTAACTTGACGATATTTTTTCGGATTCCGTCGAGACGCGGCATTATAGCTTCTTTTTCGAGTGGCAGTGTCATAAGCTAGCGATAATAGTTTTATCAATCTCTGCCTGAAGCGGCTGGAAATCAGACGCCTCAAGCATGGTTCTGGTTTCAAATTCCCCACGGAGTAATGGTTGAGATTCAAAAATTATTTTACCGTAACGGATAACATGCGAGCGAAGTTCAAGCGGTGCTTCGTTAAGAAAAATAATGTCGATAACATCGTTATCTAAAGTGCGGGGGCAGAAAGGGCTGAGGATATCGTAAATGGCGTTATAAGCGTCGTCACCGCGTCTATGACCTAACTCATTCATCAGTAAACCAAAATCATAATCGGATAATGGTCCTTCCACACCTAAGGCTCGGGAACCAAAAAGATAGAGGGTGATAACACCCAACCCGCCTAGTCGTTCCTGATCGTCTTTAGAAAGCTTGATGTCTATCATAACAATGACAGCTTAACATAATATAAATAAAACGAAAAACTGAGCCGTGAGGGCTCAGTTTTTCTGCGGGGTACGGTGACCCCGCCTATTGACTAGCGGGCGGAGCGCTTTTTGATGATTTCTTCCGCGATGTTGCGTGGGACTTCCTGGTACTCGTGGAATTCCATGGAGTAGCTAGCACGACCTTGGGTCATGCTACGGAGTGAGGTGGAGTAGCCGAACATTTCCGCAAGTGGCACGAGGGCACGGACAAATTTGATGTTGCCACGGTCGCCCATTTCCTGGATTTGACCACGCTTGGCGTTGAGGTCACCGACCACTGTGCCCATGAAGTCTTCTGGGGTAACGGCTTCCACCTTCATGATAGGCTCGAGAATGACAGGCTTGGCTTTGCGGACAGCTTCTTGGAAGGCCATGGAGCCAGCGATTTTGAAAGCAGATTCGTTACTGTCGACATCGTGGTAGCTGCCGTCGAACACGGTGGCCTTGATGTTGATAAGCTGGTAACCAGCCAGGACACCGCGATCCATAGCCTCCTTAGCACCTTTGCCAATAGGGGCAATGTATTCTTTTGGCACGGAGCCGCCCTTAGTTTCGTCCGCAAAGACGAAGTTCTCGCCTTCTGGATCCACGAATGGCTCAACACGGAGCCAGGCGTGACCGTATTGGCCGCGACCACCGGATTGCTTTACATATTTACCTTCGCCTTCTGCGCTTTCACGAATGGTCTCACGGTAGCTGACCTGTGGATTACCAACATTTACCTCTACGCCGTACTCGCGTTTCATGCGGTCCACCATGATTTCAAGGTGCAACTCGCCCATACCGGCGATGATGGTTTGGTTGGTGTCGGTGTCGGTGTGAACATGGAAGGTTGGGTCTTCCTCAGAGAGTTTGCTCAGCGCCATGCCCATCTTTTCTTGGTCGCCCTTGGTTTTTGGTTCGAGCGCCTGAGAAATAACAGGCTTAGCAAAGTTGATTGATTCAAGAACGACTGGGTGGTCTGGATCACAGAGAGTGTGGCCAGTGGCGGTGGCACGGAGGCCGACGGCGGCAGCGATTTCACCAGCAAAGACTTCTTCTACATCTTCGCGACTGTTGGCGTGCAGGCGGACAATGCGGGAGATGCGTTCCTTTTCACCGTTGGCGGTGTTGAGAACATAGCTGCCAGCTTTGACCGAACCGGAATAGACACGGAAGAAACAGAGCTTGCCGACGAATGGATCCGCGGCGATTTTGAAGGCAAGCGCGGCAAAGGGGGCGTCGTCCTTTGGCAAACATGGGATTTCTACATCCTTATCGTCAGGATCGAAACCGGTGATTGGTGGAACATCGAGTGGGGATGGGAGGTAGTCGACGACGGCGTCGAGCATTTGTTGTACGCCCTTGTTTTTGAGCGATGAACCGCAGAGTACTGGGAAGATTTTGAGAGCGATGACAGCCTTACGGAGAACAACCTTGAGTTCTGGGACGCTGATTTCTTCGCCACCTAGGTAGCGCTCCATGAGGTTCTCGTCGTTTTCCACAATCGCCTCTACAAGCTTAGCACGGAACTCTGTGGCCTTTGCTTGGTATTCTTCGGGGATTTCAATTTCGTCTACCACCTTGCCCATGTCGTCGCGATACATATAGGCCTTGCGAGCTAGGAGGTCGATGATACCGAGGAAGTCGCTTTCGACGCCGATTGGTAATTGGATTGGATAAGCGTTTGGGGTTAAGCGCTTGTGAATGGAGTCGACATCTTTGTAGAAGTCTGCGCCGGTACGGTCGAGCTTGTTGATGTAGCAAATGCGAGGCACGCCGTATTTGTCTGCTTGGTGCCAAACGGTTTCTGACTGTGGCTCAACGCCAGCGACACCGTCAAAAACGGTAACACCGCCGTCCAAAACGCGCAGTGATCGTTCTACCTCTACGGTGAAGTCCACATGGCCTGGGGTGTCGATGATGTTGATGCGATGACCCTTCCAAAAACAGGTAGTAGCAGCGGCGGTGATGGTAATACCGCGCTCTTGTTCCTGCTCCATCCAGTCCATGGTGGCCTCGCCCTCGTGCACTTCACCGATTTTGTGCTTTTTGCCGGTGTAGTAAAGCACGCGTTCGGTGGTGGTGGTTTTACCAGCGTCAATGTGGGCGATGATACCAATATTGCGGACATGGTCTAGGGGATAATCTCTATTCATATACATTAGTCCTTCCCCATTTGGCCTATTTTCGACTCATATCTTCACAAACTCTTTCATCTTAGCATTAACTAAGCCTCAAGAGCTTTGTTCGACATTCATCGAAACTAGTCTCAAATGTGAAAGTCCTCAGTTAGGTTAGTATTATTCTGGAAAAATAGCTGTAAAACGAGAACGGAGAAAGCCCGACCGAGCTTTCTCCATTTCTGATCGTGGGTTTAGCGGGCCAAGTGAGCGAAGGCTCGGTTCGCTTCGGCCATTCTTTGGACATCGTTGCGCTTGCGGACTGCTTCACCTTCACCCTTGGCTGCAGCCATTATTTCTTCCGCTAGCTTTTCTGCCATACCGCGGCCTTTCTTACTGCGAGCAGCGAGGAGGATCCAACGGAAGGCTAGGGCATTGCGGCGTTCGCCACGAACTGGCATCGGAACCTGGTAGTTGGCACCACCGACGCGCTTGCTTTTCACTTCCACGCTTGGCGTAACATTCTTCAAGGCGTTGTCAAAGACTTCCATTGGTTCGGCCTTGGTTTCTGCGGCGATGATGTCAAAGCAATCGTAGACGATGCGTTCAGCGGTAGTCTTTTTGCCATCCTTCATGACATAGTTGACCAACTTGGTAACGATGATGCTGGCAAACTTGTGATCTGGGATTATATCTCGTTTTGGTGCTTGCTTACCTCGCATACTGGATTGGCTCACGATCTTCCCGGCGATGCGGTACTCGTAAGTATAAGTTTAATTTAGGAGAGTTTACTTTTTCTTGGCTTTTGGACGCTTGCTGCCGTACATTGAGCGGCTGCGGTTGCGACCTTCGACGCCGGTGGCATCGTAGCGACCACGAACGATGTGGTAGCGAACACCTGGCAAATCTTTGACGCGACCACCACGGATCATGACGATTGAGTGCTCCTGCAAGTTGTGGCCTTCACCTGGGATGTAGGCCGTGACTTCGGTGCCGTTACTCAAACGGACGCGAGCGATTTTACGCAAAGCGGAGTTTGGTTTCTTTGGCGTCATAGTGGTCACTTTGACGCACACGCCGCGCTTGAATGGGGCGCCTTTTGCCAAAACCGTTCGTTTACGGTGCAATGAGTCGAGGGTGTATTGCAAGGCGGGCGACTTCGACTTTACTTTCGAGGTGGCGCGACCGTTGCGGATGAGTTGATTGATAGTGGGCATAAGTGGCGAAAGCCTATCATAAGCTAGAAATGTGGTCAACCGAGCTGAGCTCGGCTTTTGACTGGGGTCAGGTCGTTGATTGTCGGGTTTGATGAAATTGCTGAGTATATTTATAACTATTTTTCGGTTGTGATGGGATTAGGCAAAAAAACATAATGATTGGGTAATAATCTAAACCGAAATAATTATATGTGATTTTTAGGTCAATATTTATTGAGCAAAAATGCCAAATGCGACGATCAACGACCTGACCCCAGCTTATGTGACCCCAGTCTAAAATATCTGGACGAGCTGGGATTCGCATGAGGTGCCGGCCAGGCGAGAACAGAGAGAAAAGGCGGCGTTGCCAATGAAGCCGAAGGGGTTAAAGTTGGTGAGCATAGAAAGAATGACGAGGATAAAGAGGAGGCGTGGGCCGAATTCGGTGAAGAGTTGGGCGGCGCGATTGAGGCGGAAGTTGGCAAAAAAAGCCTCGAGGAGGCGCGAACCGTCGAGTGGTGGGACTGGAATTAAGTTGAATAGTGCGAGAGCGAGGTTGGTGAAAATGAGTAAAATGAGGAAGGCTGTGAGGAGACTAGTGCTGCTGGCGAGCCCGGTCGTGATGAAAGCGTGCCAAGCGAGGCCAGACAACACGGCGAGGGCAATGTTTGAGGCGGGGCCAGCAAGAGCGATGAGAACGGAGTCGCGAACTGGGTGTTTGAGGGCGTAAGGGCTGAATGGTACTGGCTTGGCCCAACCAAAACCGAGGATGAGTAGCATTGCAAAACCCCAGGGGTCAATGTGCTTGAGCGGGTTGAGGCTTAAGCGGCCAGCGTCCTCCGCCGTTCCATCGCCAAGCGACTTCCCTGCCCAGGCGTGACAAAATTCGTGGAAGGTTAAAGAGATGATGATGGCGAGGAGCCAGACCAAAGCGACGGCAGGAGCGGTTGAAAAAAGTGTGAAGAGCATAGTTACATTCTTAACCACTCATGGAAACATCGGCGCCGATGCTGACTAACTTGCCGAAGAGGTCTTCGTAACCGCGCTCGAGGTGCTCAATGCCGTCGAGTTCAGAAGTTCCTGAGGCAACGAGAGCAGCCACAACATAGGCCAGGCCGGCACGGATGTCGGGCACGGTCATGTTGGTCGCATTGAGTGGCGTCGGCCCGTTAATGACAGCAGCATGCTTGAAGTTTTGGTCTTTGAAGCGGCAAGGCAATTCGCCCAGGCAGTTGTCGAAGAGGGTGATGTTGGCGCCCATGTCGACGAGAACGGAGGTGTAGCCAAAACGATCTGGCATGACGGTTTCGTGAATGACGCTCGTGCCCTCGGCTTGGGTGAGAGCAACCAGGAACGGCTGCTGCCAGTCGGTCATGAAGCCTGGATGCGTGTCTGTTTCCAGCTTGAGGCCGTTGTATTTGGCAGCACCGGTAAAGAGGATGCCGTTTGGCTTGACCTCGTAACTACCGCCCATGCGACGGACGGCGTTTAAAAAAGTGATGAGGTCGCGGTGCTTGGCACCCTCGCAGAAAATACTGCCACGAGTGGCGAGTGCCATGCTAGCGTAGCTCGCGACTTCCATGCGGTCTGGAATAATGTGATGAAAACAACCGCCGAGCTTGTCGACGCCGATAATTTCGATATGACGGCCAGCGCCCATCTCAATGATGGCACCCATTTTTTGCAACATCATGATGAGGTCGACAATTTCTGGTTCGATGGCGGCGTTTTTGATGACGGTGCGACCAACGGCTAGAACGCCAGCCAGTAACGCAGTTTCTGTGGCACCGACGGATGGATATGGGAGTTCAAGTACGGCGCCTTTAAGTTTGCCGTCGACGGAAGCGCGATAGCCTTTTTCGTCTTGCGTGATAACGGCACCCATTTTTTCGAGTGCGTCCAGGTGAAAGTTGACCGGGCGAGGACCAATCTTGTCGCCGCCGAGCAGTGGCACATAGCCGTGACCAGCGCGGTGGAGTAATGGTGCGAGGGCAAGAATGGCCAAGCGATTTTTGCGGGAAAGCTCCATGGCGGAGGTTTCCGCGATTTGGGCAACGCTCACGGTGAGGGTGTGGTCGACGAGACTCGTTTTAGCGCCGAGCATGGTGACGAGTTCACGAGCGATGTCGGTTTCTGCCTGTAACGGCACATTCTCGAGGGTCACAACACCCTCCGTCAACAAACAAGCGATGATCATCTTGCTGGCCGCGTTCTTGGCGCCACCAATTTTGACGCTACCGTTAAGTGGCTTACCGCCGGTGATCAGTAATTTTTGCATACTTACGCGCCAAGGTGGTAGCGGTCCGTGAGCTTGCCGTAGGTGAAGACTTCGGTAGGTGAGAAGAAACGGTTGATTTCGACAGCTGCGTTCTCGAGCGTGTCCGAAGCGTGGACGATGTTGCCGGCCATGCTCATACTGAAGTCGGCGCGGATGGTGCCAGCGTCGGCCATAAGAGGATTAGTGGCGCCAACTACTTTGCGGACTTCGTCGACAGCACCCAAGCCCTCCAAAACCATGGCGACGACTGGAGTTTCGCGCATGAAGGCGACGAGGCCTGGGAAAAATGGCTTTTCTTTGTGGTGGCCGTAGTGCTCGGTTAGTAATTCTTCAGTAAGGTGGGAGAGCTTCAGGCCGACGATTTTGAGGCCCTTACGCTCAAAACGGGTAACGACATCGCCAACTAGTTCGCGTTGCAAGGCGTCTGGTTTGACGAGGACGAGTGTGCGTTCAACATTAGCTCCCATAGAAATATATTAAGTAAATTTGTGCGAATTATACTTAGATAAAGGCTGAATGTCAAAAAAAGACGAGGGTCAGGCAGCTGCCCGACCCTCACGACGCTCCTGGTTGTTCACGATGACTTGGAATGGTTGTGCCAAGCAACCAACCTTTGCAGATGCTCTTGGGCGAGTGCTTCGTTGATCTCGGTCTGCAGTAGTTTGAGGTGACCAGCGTGAGCTACGGTGACCTGGTCGGCATGCTGCTGGGCCAGGGTCACATTCTTGAAGGCCAACAGATACCAGTGACCGAGTGCCAGGTGGCCGCAGTCACGCCGCGTTTCGTCGTGCTCGATGACAGACAGGGCCATCATGCGTTGCAAATCGGAGACCAGCTGAACTGCTTCTGTTGAGGCTGGCATGCTCGCCAAGCGAACAAGATGGTGCTGGAGCTTGACGCACGCAGGGTTGAAGAGCTCATGCACGAACTTTTCGGCTGACTGCCAGCGCGGTGTGTCGTTCCACTGTTCACTATGCTGGAGAATGATCTCAGCGAGGCGCAGGTTCATGGGCCAGTACCTGAGCCAGAGCTCGAGAGCGATCCAAAAAAGAACGGCTAGGACGACCACGCCAGCAATGGCGAGATAGGCGAGAGCCAGGTAATCATGAAACATGGGGCACCTCAGCGGCTGTTGGTGTTGGTGAGTTGGTAGAACTTGGCGACCGAGTCGAAGAGGATGGCACTGCCCACACCTCGCAGATGCTGGCGAGCCTCCTTCAGGCCATGCCCTTCGGCTAGTGCCTGGCGAGCAAGTTGGAGCTGTATGCGGTAGCTCAAGCGCTTGCTGATGAAGAAACTGCCGTGACTGGCTGTCAGGGTTTTCAGTTCAGCGAGCAGACGCAACCGCTCCTGGGGCTTGGCGCTAAGCTCGAGCTCTGTCAGCAAGCCGTCGACCTGCTCGCGGTACGAGGTGACGAAATCCTGAGCTTCCTGCCGACGCCTGGCCGAACAACCACTCTGCGGAGAGAGGATGACGCGAGCCAAGCGGCCGTCGATGTGACTGAAGTTGCGGTACCACCAGGGGCGCAGGCGGCGAACGCAGATGATCCAGCCGGCCCGGCCGAACATCCAAACGGCGAAGGCCGCCAGCACATTCACGACACCGATGAGTAGAGAGCTGAAAATGAAAGCGAAAGCAGTCATGAGCACCTCCAAGTGCGGGGATACCGTAGCGTAAAAGGCTAGTTTTAGCAATTCTCGTCAACGCGAGACTCGGGGAGTCACTTCTTTTCTCAGTCGGGCATTTAGACGCTCGTCGATTATTACTTGAGGGAATCGACGGCCTTCAAAATGC
>JAGVNL010000007.1 GCA_020053275.1 bacterium | reverse complement strand
GCATTTTGAAGGCCGTCGATTCCCTCAAGTAATAATCGACGAGCGTCTAAATGCCCGACTGAGAAAAGAAGTGACTCCCCGAGTCTCGCGTTGACGAGAGCCTGAGTTAAGAGATCCTCCCTAACACCTCTTCTAACTCCGGCAACGGCCTATCTGGTTTCGCCTGTATCCCCCAACACCTATCACACCCAAAAGTAAACCCACCATAAACGGTAAACAACTCAACTGCCTTATCTGACTCCTGCACAAACATTCGTCGCTTACCCTCAATCACAACTATCTGCGGTGGCACATCATAATTATCTGCTACCAAAAACGAAATCGCGTCCCTAAACTGCACATCCTCGCGGTCAGTCTTAACTATCAGTAATCCTGGCCGTTCCTCGCGTTCACTCCAAGCTTTACCGGCTACCTCGTTCATATCCTTATGTTCCTTGCCCAGCTCATCATTCAACCCTCGGTAATAATCCCGCATTCTCTTGGCCAACTCTTTATCCTTTATCTCATCTCGCAAAGCCCACAAAAATCCGCGATCGATTATACCAACGCCTCGCACCATTTCTGGATCAAATCCCAGTTCCCGCAACCTCGCCTCATCAATTTCAAACTTAACCAAAAATTGTTCAAGCGAACTCGTCGGCTGCATGCGATCAAGGTCTGTATAGCGATGATGATCAATAATCTCCACTTCCAGTCCCGTCGCTCGTAAATTATTCTCAGCCTCAACACCAGGAATCTCCACAATGACGAGCCTAGTTACATCAGCAATCACCTCTCGCACTCGCTCAACAAGTCTCTCCTCTCTCTCCAACTTTGCGCCATGAGGCTGCTGCGACACCAAAATCAAAATCCCCGCAGCATCAGCGATCTTAATGATCTGCAACGACTCTTCGTCGTTTCTAGGAGTCACCAACACAATTCCCTTATAATTCATATATTTTTAGTCTACCTCAAAGATATACCTTTGAGGTAGACACACTTATCCACAGCTAAAAACTAACCGTCACCTCATGCTCCGCCACCCTAAAAGTAACGGAATGCTCGAGTACCGACTGCTCAAATCGCACCGCGCTCGCCAGCGTATCGGCCATCAAGTTTTCCTCAAACTTATCAAACATCATCTTTACCTCTGGTGCTACAGACCACACATGAAGCGTAATCCTGTCTGCAATCGTCAACCCAGCTTCCTTTCGTAGTCCGTTGACTCTTCGCGTTATTTCTCTCGCCATTCCTTCGCACACCAACGCTGGCGTCAACACCAGATCAAGCTCCACATTTAACTCGCCCTCTCTCACCGTCGCCTGCTTCACATTCAACTCATCACAAATAATATCTACATACGCTTGTTCAAGTTTTCCGCCAGGCACCGTAATCGTCATTTCACCAAGCACCTGTTTGATCGCCATCCCCGCACTATCTCGCACTTCCATAGCTCGCGACACAATCGAGCGTACAAGTCCCATCGTGACCAAAACATCGCCAATCATTTCGTTAGCAATTTCCTGAGGCCACATCTCTAAGTGCACACTCGGCCGGGTTTCATCGCTCCAATTACCACCGACGCCTTGATACAGCACCTCTGCCAAAAACGGCATAAACGGCGCTATCATCTTAGCAAAAGTATCGAGTACCACGCGCATCGTCGCCAACGCTTCCCACCTATCATCACCTTCTACCTTCATGCGATCACGGCTTCGGCGAATATACCAAGTTGAAAGATCCGTCACGAAAACCTGGCAAACACGAGCCGCATCGGCCAGCTCGTACGCCTCCATCGCCTTCGTCTCGGTCTCAAGTGTCTCATTCAACCGCGCCAGAATCCACGCGTCCAACACATCACCTTGACTGGCCACGCCACTTCGTTCGCGAACGACGAGGCCAGCATCATGTTCAGCATACAAATTATAAAACGCCAACACATTACGCATGATATTGATGAACTTCTTACTCACCTCGTCGACTCCCGCCTCACTAAACCGCAAGTTCTCAGCTCGTACAACTGGTGTCGACATTAAATAATACCGTATCGCATCCGCTCCATACTTATCCATCACCATCATCGAATCTGGATAATTCTGCAAGCGCTTACTCATCTTCTTGCCGTCTTCCGCCAGCACAATGCCATTCACAATCACATTCTCAAACGCTGGTTTTTCAAACAAAGCCGTTGCCAAAACATGCAAGCTATAAAACCAACCGCGCGTCTGGTCCTGCCCCTCCGCAATAAACTGCGCTGGAAACTTCTTATCAAAACTCTCCTTGTGCTCAAACGGATAATGTTCCTGGGCATACGGCATGCTCCCAGATTCAAACCAGCAGTCAAGCACCTCTGGAATACGCGTAAATGTTTTCCCGTCCTTCTCGATCATCATGAGGTCGACGATGTGCTTATGCAAATTATCCACCTTCTTGCCAGTCAACGCCTCAAGCTCGGAAACGGATCCTATAACGAGTACCTCACCATCCTCCGCCCGCCATACTGGCAACGGCGTTCCCCAAAACCTGCTACGACTAATTGCCCAATCTCGTGCACCCTCTAGCCACTTACCGAACCTACCCTCCTTCATATTGTCTGGTACCCAATTTATTTCTTTATTCAAACTCACCATCTTGTCACGGATCTCCGTCACCTTCACGAACCACGAACTTGTCGCATAATTTAATAGTGGAGTATCGCACCTCCAACAATGTGGATAACTATGCACCAACTTCTCCTTCGCAAACAATTTTCCAGCATGCGCCAACGCCTTGATAATCTCAATGTCCACGCTCATCGTGTCACCCTTACTCTTCACACTCTTTCCCTCAACCTCATATCCCAACGCTTGCAGCGGCAAGGCCACCTCCGGTACAAACTGACCATTCATGCCAACATGCATAATCGGCTTCACTCCCAATTCCTCACCCAACTTCATATCATCCTCGCCATAACCAGGCGCGATATGCACCGTCCCCGTACCATCCGTATCCGTCACAAACTCCGCCGCCACCACTCGGAACATTCCTTCATCTTCAACCCTAAGGGTTGACCAACCCTTAGGGTTGGCGAAAAACGGAAAAATCGGCAAATAACTCGCGTCAACCAACTCCTTACCTGCCATCTCCTCGACGATTTTGTACTTTTTCCCTTTAAACACTTTGTCTATTAGAGGTTTAGCGACAATATATTTATTATAATGATATTCTATTTTATTAGATATTTGTTCCGTCTCCCCAACAAACTGTATTCCTTTTTCTACAATTAATTCTTCAACCAGCAGATAACTCATATCCGCCTTCACCGCCAACAACACATTGCCAGGTAGCGTCCACGGCGTCGTCGTCCAGACCAAAATCGACGCACCAGCGTACTTGCCGCTCGTCAGCTCAACCGCCACGGTCGCCGAAATATCCGTCACATCAGCATATCCTTGCGCCACCTCAAAATTGCTTAACGCCGTTTCACAACGAGGGCAAATGTGCATGGCCTTCTTGCCTTCATAAATCAAACCCTTATCCCACAAACTCTTAAACACCCACCAAGTGCTCTCCATGTAACTCAAATCCATCGTCTTATAATCATTCTCCATGTCCACCCATCGTCCCAGCCGATAAATAACTTTTTTCCATTCCGCAGCGTAAGTCATCACCATGTTTTCACACGACTCATTAAACTTGTCGACGCCGTACGCAAAAATATCCTTCTTACTTTTTAGATCAAACTTCTTCTCCACAATATTCTCGATCGGCAAACCATGACAATCCCAACCCCAACGCCTCTCCACGCGATAACCTTTCATGGTCCAAAAGCGCGGCACGACATCCTTCATGACACTCCCCACAATATGACCATAATGCGGCAAACCAGTCGCAAACGGCGGCCCATCATAAAACGAATAGCTCTTCTCCGCCGGTCTTTCCGCTACCGTTCGCAGAAATATATTATTCTTTTCCCAGTACTCCAAAACATCCTTTTCCTGCTCACTATGACTTTTATGCATATCAAACATATTGCACAATAATGCCGTTTTTAACACTAAAAGTAAAGCACACCCATTTGCGGTATACTACAGACATCTATGCACACTACCATCTATCTCGGTGCCGACCACGCCGGCTTCAATCTAAAAAATAGTATCAAGGAACACCTAGAAGCGCATGGTCATATTGTGCACGACCTTGGCGCCCACACTCTTGATCCAAACGACGATTATCCCATCTTCGCAGCTGCCGTTGCCTCAAATGTCCGCGAACACGCTGAATCCTTCGGCATCCTAGTTTGCGCTAGCGCCGAGGGTGTCACCATCGCTGCCAATAAATTCAACGGCATTCGTGCCGGCCTCGGTTTCTCCCTCGCCTCCACTATCGCCATGCGTGCCGACGACGACGCTAACATCCTCTGCCTCCCCGGCCGCCTAAAACTTAACGACGATCCCCTCGCCCTGGTCGACGCCTTCCTCACCACCCCCTTCACTAACGCCGCTCGTCACCATCGCCGCCTCTCAGAAATCGCTAACCTCGAGCAGCAGGTATAACGCAGTTGGTAGTTAGTAGTTTACAAATTTTATTGAGCCTGAAAGGCCAAATAGCGAGGGGCAGGCATAAACCCTCTAGTCGGGTGACGCGAGCCAGGTCCCCTGCTGGGCGCGGAACGCCTAGTGAGCACCCAGGAGGGTGGCCAAGCG
>JAGVNL010000019.1 GCA_020053275.1 bacterium | reverse complement strand
TTTACAAATCAAAAGAGCCTGAAGGCTCTTTTGATGAAATGGGATGTTTATTAAACGGAATTTTGGATGTTGCTGATGACGAAGAAGCTGATAGCGTAGGCAGAAAGCAGGATAATTAGACCGATTACTGAGCTCATGAGAATACCTTGTGCCTTTTTGACTTTATCTTCGTTGCCAGCGGCAGTCATCCAGAGAAGACCGGCGTAGATGATGAGAATGAGGAAGATGACGCCAAGGAAGCCGAGGAGAATTGCGATGAGGTCACCGATAGTGTTGGTGAGTGAATCTCCATCTGCCTCTTCAAATCCAGCAGTCCCACCAACGGTATCTAAAGCGCTACCGCTGCCGACGAGGTCGAGGGCATGAGCTGGGTGAATGAGCATTGGGGCAAATGGCAGGGCAAGTAGAGCAGCTGCCATTAAAATGTTCTTTAACTTCATAGTGAAGGATTAAAATTTTTTAATACAGTGGCATTATAGCATAGCCTAGGCTGCGCCGCCTAGTTGGAAGAGAACGAAGTAACTAATAGCGTAGGCGGCAACGGTGATGATGATTCCAATTATGGCGTTTCTTAGAATACTCTGTGCTTTTTTGACGCGGTCTTCGTTACCAGCGGCGGTCATCCACATGATGCCGGCGTAGATGATGAGGATGAGGAAGACAACACCGAGGAGACCGAGCAGTGCTTTGACGAGAAGGCCGACGAGGCTGAGAATGTCGGCGCTGGGTAGAGTATTGTTGTAGGCAGCAGAGGCACCAGTTGAGAGGCCTGAGCTGTAAGTACCAGAGTAGGCAGCAGCGAAGGTGATTGACGGGAGCAGCAAGGCACCAGCTATAAGCGAGTAATAAAGTTTTTTCATAGCTGTCCATTATGGAGTACCAGAGACGCTGCCGACTGTAATGGCATTGAGGATTGCATTGGTGAGAGCGTAGGCGGCGACAACTATTACTGCACCAATGAGAGCGCTGACAAGAATTGACTGTGCTTTTTTGACGATGTTCTCGTTACCGCCAGCGACCATCCACATAACGCCGCCGTAAATCATGAGAATGAAAAAGGCTAGGCCGACTAAACCAAGGATAGGTTTGATGATGTACTTACCAACGAAGGCTGTAACATCGTTATTTTCTGTTGAGGTGGTGGCAAGACTGGCCGCATCGCCAGTGGCTTTTAGGCCATAAGAGGAGGCAGCTTCGCCAACCGCTAGAGAAAGCTGAGGGATGAGCAAGGAGGCGGCCAGTAAACTGGCGAGTAGGAGTTTTCGCATAGTGGAGGTCTTCCACTAAAGTGAAAGACGACCATCATTCGAGAACGAATGTGAGATTGTAGATTACTGGGTGGCGCCGATGATGGAGCCGATGACGAAGCTGGCAATGGCGAAGGCGGAAAGGATGATGGCTAAACCGATGATACCGGCGATGATGAGGTTTTTTGCTTCTTGAACTTTTTCGTCGTTGCCACCGGCGGTCATCCACTTAAAGCCGCCGAGGAGAATGATGATGACGGCAACTACACCGAGGAAGCCAAGCATAACGCGAATGAGGTTGCCGATGGTTGTTTTGAGATCTGCTTGACCGAGTCCGGCGGTGTCACCAAAGCTGGTGTCCAAGAGGTCGCTGGTTTGAAGTTGTTGAGCGTGAGCGACTTCCGTGAAGCCGATGTGTGAGAGGCCGAGTGGCAACACGAGAAGTGTAGCAAGACCGAGGCCGAGGGCGAGACGAGAGAGAGCTTTGCGCATAGTAAAATGTTAAGGTGAATGTATAAATGAATTATAGCACACATTGATTATCCACTCACGCTGCCGGCGGTGATAGCGTTTAGGATGGCATTGACGGCGGCGTAGCTGGAGAAAATGACGCCAAGACCGAGGACTGTCCAGATGAGAATTGTTTGACCTTTTTTGACGCGGTCGGCGTTACCGGCGCTGGTCATCCACATGAGGCCGCCGTAGATGAACATGAGAAAGGCGAGGGAACCGATGATGCCGAGAATGCCTTTGATGACGCGGCCGATGATGACACGAACATCGTCTTCACCGAGTGGATTGTAAAGAGTTACGGTAGTAGTTTCTGCGTGAACTATGGAAGGTAAAATGAGAGGTGAGAGAAGAGCTAGAGTATAGATGAAAATTATGGCCCCGAGCTTAGCTTGTTTTTTAGTAATCATATTAGGGAGAAGTTGAAGGGTCAGTGGTGATAATTGTATTGGCAGTGCCGCCGATAGTGGTTTCTAAGTTTTCTGTGGGGACATTGCCGCTGTTAAGGACGCTGATTAGGAGGTTAATGGCGACATAAGCACCAAAGATGATGGCAAGACCAATAGCTGCACCACTTAAGGCGTCCTTGCCGCGTTTGATGCGCTCTGGGTTACCAACTGAAATGACCCACTCGAGGCCGCCGTAAACAAAGGCGATGAATGCAGCAGTGCCACTGATGGCTAGAATGAGAAAACTGAGATTGACGATTACTTGAAGAATGTTGTCCACAGTGCATTTGCCTTCGGCGCGGCAAGCACAGGAGTCACTGGCGGCGTCGTCGGGACGAGCAGCCGGACAGATGTTGGCGAAGATGAGGCCGAGATCTTTTATTTTTGTGTATTCACTTTCGATGGTGATGGCTTTAGCCTGTGGGGCGAGGCCGAGAACACCAGTGGCTAGAGTAAGGCCAAGGATGAGGGAGAGGATTGATTTGCGGATTGTTATCATACTGTGAAGTAGTATATCACAATAAAGTCTACCCCAGATGTAGACCGAGTCTACATCTGGGGTAGACCCAGTTAATTACAGTGAATGGAATAATTCCACGGGTTTGAAAACCCCCGAAATTATCCTTTATTGATTGTATGTTTGACTGACAATGCGGGCGGTGGTTTCTATAGCGTTGCTTGGGTCGTTGGTGCCAAGTAGAATAATGTCGATGAGCGAGTTCATAGCCGTTTCCATGGCGGCGGTGTCCTGGCCGTGGTACCAGCTTTTTGCCAGCAGGAGTTGTTCAGCAAATACTCCGAGGTCTTCGCTTTCTAGTTGGCTGCTGATTAGCGAACGGAGGGCGGTTGGTTTTTGAGCTTTGTTGAGGTACGAGGTGACATTATCTTTATTGGTGGCGAAGTTGATGAAGTCCCAGGCCCAGTCGGCGTTTTTAGTGTCTTTGGAAACGCTTTCAATCCAATAGTTTGGATAATTTACTTCGCGGCCGTTGGTGATTTGTGGCAGGCTGTTGACTGTGAAGTTGAGTTTTGGAGCAGCGGTGCGGATGAGCGGGAGGTCGTAGCTGTAGCCAAAGTAAAAGGCTGTTTGACCGGCGGTGAAGGCGTCGAAGGAAGATGGGAAGGAGTCGTTCCAGGTGTAGGCGTCTTTGGTTGGATTGGCAAAGTCGGTGTAGAAAGTGGTGGCGTCAAGCGCTGGGAAGAGATCGCGAGGGGTACCATTCGGGACTGTTTGGAAAGTAATGCGGCCGCGACTATCGGTCATTTCTGTACCATTTTGCATCATCAGGACGGAGAGGATGTCTACAGCTCGATTGACATTTTCGCTGGTGCCAAAACCGGCGCCAGACTGGATTATATTACCGGTGCTGTCGAGTTTGGTTAGCTTAACAACATCGTCGTGGAACTCTTCCCAGCTGGTGGGAGCAGCGGCGATGCTGGCGGCGTTGAGCAGATCTTTATTGGCGAAGAGAGCAAGGGTGTCGACGGAGAGTGGGAGGCCGTAAACACGAGGTTCAGCGGCGACTTTTGGATCTGGTTGGTAGTCGAAGACGACATCTTCCGCAACGGTGTCGACGAAGTTACTTTTGAGGGTTTTTATGCTGACAGTTGGCAGGACTTTGGTGACGACGACAGCTTGTTTGCGGAGTGTGCCTTGCATTTCTAGGTAGGGAATGGTGGTGGTAGCTGGTTCGGGGAGGAGGAGGCTTTGATATTCGCCCATGGTGCTGTTGTGAACGGAGAAAATGTCGGGGCCGGTGCCACTGGCGAAGGCGTGAAGTAGGGCGTCGTCATATTCGTCACTGCGGAGTTTTTTGTAGTCAATGCTGACATTGGGGTGGAGCGTGGTGTAGGCGGTGATGATGTCGCTCATAGTGTCGCTGTTATCGAAAGTGCGCCAGTAGGTGAGTTTGACATCGGGGATACTGCTGGCCGCGTCTTTGCCGCTGCAACCAGCGCCGAGGGTGAATAATAAACTCGACAAAAGGAGTGTTGAGGCGAGACGGCGAGTATTCATATTAAAGCGACTTTAGGTATTCTTTGAGATCTGCGCTGACTTCGGGGTGGGTGAGACCGAGCTCGATTTGAGCGATGATAAATTGAAGTTTGTTACCGCAGTCGTAGCGGCGGCCGGCGAATTTACAGCCGTAGAGTGGACGGTTGTCGGCGAGCTGAGCCTCGAAGGCGTCGGCTAAACGGATTTCGCCATCAAACCCAGGTGTTTGAGTTTGCAAGCGGCGGAGGATTTCTGGGGTAATGATGTAGCGGCCGACGGCGGCCAGGTTGGAAGGAGCCTCGTCGACTTTAGGCTTTTCGATAAAACGGTTTATTTGCCAAGTTGATTTGTCGAGTTCAACACCGCCAATAACGCCGTAACGGGAGACTTGGTCGGCTGGGATTTCTTGGATGGCAATGACTGGGTCGCCATATTTTTCATAGGTGGCGATTAACTGACCAATGGCGGGGACTTTGCCGGTAATAATGTCGTCGCCGAAGAGGACGGCAACGGCTTCGTCCGCGCCGACGAACGGGCTGGCTGCGAGTAAGGCGTGACCGTCACCCATTGGTTTTTGCTGACGGACAAAGGCGAATTTAGCGAGTTTGCCGACCTCGCGGATGGCCTCGAGTTCTTTGAGTTTACCTTTTTGTTCCAGGCGATATTCTAGCTCGAAGTTGCGGTCAAAGTGATTTTCGAGCGCTTGTTTACCGATGGCGGTGACGAAGATTATTTCTTCAATGCCAGCAGCAACGGCTTCTTCCACAATGTATTGAATGACTGGCTTATCGACCACTGGTAGCATTTCTTTTGGTTGGGCTTTGGTGGCTGGCAAGAACCTGGTGCCCATGCCGGCGACTGGAATAATGGCCTTTCTTATTTTCATAATATTTAAAACTTCCCCTATTAATAACAACTTTCGCAGATAGTATACCGCGGAGGGCGGATTGACGAAAGTGGGGATTTTTGGTAGGTTGAGCAGTCAACTTTTCACCTAAGGAGTCGACATGTCAACGAGACCGTTTGTTCACGAGTTTGTGCAAAGTGCGGTGCCTGCTTTGATGGCGAAAGCCCACGGTGTGATGATCGTGACGATGACTCAGCAGGCTACGCTGCCGGCGAGTGTTACGACCTTGCAACCGCGAGGTTGGGTGCAGGTGATTGACCGGGCCAAGGAGCCTGGAAGACCAGTACCAATGTGGTATGAGCCAGCGCGGCCGCAGCTGGTGTTCGTGCAGTACACCGGTGAGTACGAGGCTGAAGTGGTGGCGCATGTTCGTTCCTGTCAGCAACAAGGAAGTAGAGTGGTGGTGGTTGGCACGGACTTTGCCGGCCTCGAGGTGTTCCATGAACGGTACAGGCTGTGTGAGCTGTACATCTACTTGCTACAAGAGAAGGAGGACATGCAGCCGCTCTTTGATGAGATCTTGCGGACGAAGCTCTCGTAAGCGCAATCGTAAAACCCCCAACCAGGAGGCCTCTGTGCCGCGCTGGTGTGGGGGTTTTCTGTTAGCGGACTTCCAGTTTTGGCCGATTTTGGGCTTCTCACTGCGCCAATCTCTTCAACGCACGGCTCTAGTGCGTCTCAGAGACTTGGCTTGCTCGGCACCCAAACTCGTCGCAAATCTGAAAGTCCTTCCGCTCTTAAAAAACTCTAATTTCTGTTATTGGTGATTATCTATGCGAGCAACTACTAGAGTATGTGAGTCGGAGAAAAAGCAAAAGGCTCGGAATTGATGATTGATACGAAACTGCCAGATACCAGAGTTTGGTGGTTGACGCTCTTTGAATGAGGCGCGTTTAGTGTCGCCGCTTAAAATAGAATACTTCATTTTCTCGTATTGTTTTAGTAGACCACGAGCTGTAAGGTAGGTGAGAATTTTCTCATCTTCCTTGATTGCAAAAATAATCGACACAGATTAGATGTTGATTAGATTTTCTCTGGGAATCTTTTTAACTCTTTCGATGTCTTGCCTAATTTCGTCTGTGATTTCGTCTTCTGAAAGTTCTCTAAAGTCGATTGAGGCTAGGAAGCGGTCGTTGCGCCAGTTTTTATAGGTTGCTATAAAACCTCGAAATAGATCGAGTAGATTTGGGGAGGTTGAAGCGCTGACGAGGCTAGAGGTATTCATAGGTGATTTAAGTATAGCATGATTAGGTGATTTTGGTTATGTGCTATAATTCTTGTATATGACAGTAGCAAAAAAGGGGTTCAGCCCAGAGGCTAAGGGATATAGGGCGACGCTTAAGGCGTTAGGTGCGACAGAGTCGACGATTCATCGGGAAGGGGCGGTGAAGATGCGGGCTGAAAGGATGAAGGCTGAAGAGTCAGAGTCGGTGGAGGTTAAGGCTGGGAAGGAGAGGTTGGAGGAACTAGTGGAGAGGGGTGATGTCGACCAAAATACCATGGAACGACTAGCGATTTATTTGGATTGTGAGCCATGGGAGGCGTTGAAGAAGTTGGAAGGACGAGGGAGTATATTAAATAAGTTTATTGAGGCGCATAGGAATCGATTTGTTGAATTAAAGGATGATAGAAGTAATTTTAATTTGTTAGATAGTTATGTGGGCGGTGATCTTAGATTGGTGTTAAGAGATGCTGATGGTCTTGATTTATTGGATTGGTATGGTGATCCAACTTTGCGAGCAAATAATGCCACAGATCCTGAATATGGAAAAATAACTCTCGATAATGAGATGTCTCGATTATCATATGTTTCTAACGGTGTGACGCCGGATGGAAAAAATATTTTTCTTGATATAGAAAATCTGAATGTAATTGATATTTGGTCATTGTCAAAGGATCATATTAAGGACAAGGTTTGGTTTTCAACAAGTTGGGACGAAAAAAATTTAAAGATTTTACCCGCTTTATTAAGGCGGGATTGGTGGACTATGGGACGGGAGATTGCGATGGCGTTGCCGGGGGAGTTTGGTTATAAGGATGCTAGGGAGGCGGACTTGATGATTACAGCGCAGGTGGAGAAGATTGGCAGGGCGTTTTCTCAGGATTTTAAGAAGATTGATGGGGCGTTTTATGTTGGGCCAAAGACAGAGAAACAAGAGAAGTTGAGGGAATTGGATAAGAAAGTGGCGCAAGAAATTGTGGCTGGGTATAGGCAGGTATTAGAGAATAGGAGATTGGTTGAGCTGGCGGCTAAGAATGAGGTTAGAAAGGCAGACAGGGCTTATAAGGCTGAAAGACATGGGTTGTTGGCTCGATTACATGAAATTGAGAAGCAGTTGGGAGTGGGGGCGAATTTGCCGGCGGTGAGAGAGGCAGCCGGACCAGTCGCGTGGTTTAATAAGAAGATGGAAGGGTTGGCTCAAATGGTGAGTGCTAAAGTGAGGCAGCAGAAACAACTCGTTGATAGTAAGCGCGAGGCATTGTGGGTTGAACGACGACAAGTAGCTAGTGAATTGACGGCGCAGAATAATCAGGCAGTACGCGATCAACGCAAGTTGGCGTTAGACGACGCACCCCGAAGTTCGAGTAAGGACAATGGGAAGTATAGGGAGAATGGAGTCGATGTTAATTATTGGAGTAAGAAGGCGGATGATGAAATGGTTAATATAGTTGATGAAGATTTGCTGCAGGGACAGCTAGACGAATTGAAAAATAAATAACAATACCACCTGTCTCGGAGCGAGACAGGTGGTATTGTCATAGTGAGGGGTTATTTGGCGTCGTCGAGGAGGTGTGGAGACATGGGGCCTTTACCAGGGAAGTGGCGGAGGGGATGAGGGCCACGGTGGTTGAGTTTATTTTTAGGGCCAGCTTTTTTGAGATGATTAGTGAGGTTTGCCTCGAGGCCAGCTTGCATTTGATGGCGCTGCTCGTCGAAGATGGCCTGTACCTCGTCTTTATCTAGGTTGAATTTGGTGGCGATGGCAGTAACCAGATTACGCGCTGGGTTGGCGTTGATTGGTGGTATGGTGGCGGCGTAAGTGGTGCTGACGGCGGCAAAAACACTGGCACCGATTGTAGTGATTATGGCGGCGGTAACTATGGCGCGTTTGGCTCTAGAAATATTCTTCATAGGATAATAGATGAGGAATAAGGTTGAAAAAGAGAAGGGAAGAAACAGCACTGTCGTGCATGGTTAGAAGTGGGGATGGCCACCTCCAATGATGCCGATGTGCTGAAGCGCCTTGTCGCAGTAGTAATGTAGCAGGAAGGTAGTGAAGAAGAGATGAAGAGTCGCGAGCAACCGTCGTATCTTCTGTTCCTAACTCCGGCCTCAGCCCAGAAAAGCCTTCAAGATGATTTGCTGGTAAAGAAAATTCAATGCCGCAAATCAAGCTTTTCTCGGGTCGGCCATCGCGTCGTCACAGGAGACACGGCAGTCGCTCGCTCTTAAAGGGGAGTAGAAGTCTAGGTTTTAAGGGTGAGGGTGACGGTGGTGCCGTGGTTTGGAGTGCTTATTATGTTTACCGTGCCGCCCAGATCGGCCATGATGGATTGCACAATGGCGAGGCCGAGGCCAGAGCCACCAGTTTGGCGAGAGCGACTTTGCTCGACGCGCCAGAAACGGTCGAAGATATGTTCGAGGTCTACGGCTGCGATGCCGATGCCGGTGTCGGTGACAGTAATAAAGCCCCCGCCAACTCCCCCGTTACCAGGGGAGGGCTGTGAGGTGCCGAGGGTGATGTCGACGGTGCCGTTTGGTTTGTTGTAAATGACGGCGTTACTGATTATGTTGCTCAGGGCGACAGTGAGCAGTTCGGGGTTGGTGATAGCTTCTATGAGGTGAGGCGAGGGTGAGAGGTGGAGTGTGACGCCGTGCGCCTCGGCTAGGGACTTGAGACGATCGACGGTGGCAGAAACGAGATTGATTAGGTTGGTGTTGGTGGAAGGGCGTGACAGAGAGCTGTGTTCGTCGAGTTTTGAGAGCATGAGCAGATCGCCCACCAGGTGACGCATGCGCTCGATTTCTTCCAGGTGGCTATCAAGGCGGCTGATTTCGTTGGCAGTTGTGGCGACGAGGCGTTCGTTTTCAAGGTCGGTCTGGAGAATGGCGAGGGGAGTGCGGAGCTCGTGGCTGGCGTCGCTTAGGAATTTTTTTTGGGCAGTGTAGGCGGCGTGGATTGGTTTGATAGTGGCACCAGCAACGAGATAGCTAGCAATGCCAGCGACTATGAGTAGGATGCCGTTGACGAGCACGAGGGTTTGGATGAGGTCGGCGCGAACTTCCTCGGAGGTGGGGACTGGTACGAGTTCTGACCGTGCGAGATCAAAGCGGAGGCCTTGGAAACGGTTGTTGAGTTGCTGACTGAAGACGCTACGGGTGATGCCGCTTGAGACAATTAAAATAGTCGCCAGCACGACGATATAAAAGAGGGTCAGCCAAAAACGGTTAGTGGCGATGCGTTCCTCAAACGAGACGGTAGCCTTTTCCCCAGACAGTTTGGATGCGTTTGGCATAAGCTTTTGGTAATTTTTTTCGGAGGTTTTTGAGGTGGACATCCACAACATTACTGAAAGAGTCGAAGAATCTGTCCCAGACATGAGTTAAAATGTCTTCGCGGGTGACCACGGCGCCGTGATTGCGGAGGAAGTATTCGAGGAGGCCGTATTCGCGGAGGGTGAGCTCGATTTGTTTGCCGTCGACGCTGAGAGTTTGGCTGCGGGTGTCGAGTTTGAGGTTGCCAAGCGTGAGAATGTCGCTGATTACTTGAGGAGCGCGGCGGAGGATGGTGCGAATGCGGGCGACGAGCTCTTCGAAGGAGAATGGTTTGACTAGATAGTCGTCGGCACCGAGGTTGAGGCCTTCAACTTTGGCGTCGATGGCGTCCTTAGCGGTTAGGAAGAGGATGGGGACATTGTTTTTTACTGCTCGGAGGTTTTGGCAAACGGTGAAGCCGTCGCGCAGGGGCATCATGACATCAAGAATGATGAGGTCGTAGTCGTTGCCGCGAGCCATGTTTTCGCCCTCGACGCCGTTAAAAGCAAAGTCGACCGCATAGCCGCGGGCTTGGAGGCCTAAAACTAGGCCTTTGTTGAGTTTTGGCTCATCTTCGACGACGAGTAACTTCATACTTAGACACTATAGCAAAATAAGGTGAAGAGGCAATGAAGGCCCAGTAGTAGGCGATGAGGTCGTCACTACGGGCAACATTTTGGGTTGACAGGTGAATGGTGTAAAATCTGGGTATATGGAAAATATGAATGAGGAAAAAACATCAGAATGCCCGGTGTGTGGGGGGAAAGAGGTGACGACTGGGAAGACAGAGATGCGAGAGGAAGAGTTATGGCATGAAATGAAGTGTGAGGGGTGCAATAGTGTTGGTTTTGAGTGGGACGCTAGTTGGCAGCCGGTTACTCTACAAGACTAAAAGCGTAGTCGGCCCACCATGTGCCAGCGCTTGGGCCACTGTTACAGGTGCCGTCCGAGTCGCCTGGTTGTTTTACCCAGAGCAGGGCGTCGATAAGATTGTTGTCAGTATTTGTGGTTGGATTTTGACCGATATGGCGGTCAGTTGGGTTGCACCATTCACCATTTGACCCATTGCCGTTCGCGTCGGCGTCGACATAATAAACGGCGGAAAAGTTGGTGCCTTTAATATAATCGCCAGTCTGAATAGTGGTGGCGAGGGCTGGAATTATGCTCATTAATGATGAACTGATGAGGATGATGGCTAATAATAAGGAGAATAATCGTTTCATAACAGAGACGAGTTATGGTTCCTAGGCCATGGCTAGCTGGAATCTGCGAATTTCCTTGAGAATTTGTTGACCGGATGCGACCTGTTCGATTAGAAGTTCGTGACGGGATTGGAGATTAGTCCAGAATTCTGGTGAGGTGCCAAAGTAGGTTGCTAGACGGAGGGCGGTGTCGGCTGAGATAGCACGGTTGCCGTGAACTATTTCATTAATACGACGCGCTGGAACTTTTATATCCTTCGCTAATCTGTATTGAGAGATGACAAGTGGTTTTAGAAATTCTTCATTAAGTATTTCACCTGGGTGAATTGGTTTTATTTTTACAGACATAGATTTAAGTTAGTGATAATCTTCTATTTTGACATCGTAGGCGTGACTTTCTTTCCATATGAAACTGATACGCCATTGATCGTTGATGCGAATACTATGATAAGCTGATTTACTGCCTCGAAGCTTTTCTAGTTTGTTACCTGGTGGAACTTTCAAATCGGCGATTGAGATGGCGGCATGAATCATTTCTAGTTTTCGTAGGGCTATTCGTTCAAATTTTTCGAATTGTTTAACTCGTTCGTGTTGAAAAAGATCAGCAGTTTTTTTATCGCTGAATGTTTGGATCATAACTAAATAGAACTGTGGGTGATAGTTAGATAGTAACGCTATGCGTTATGAGCGTCAAGTAGGCTATTTCTTTGGGTGGAGGATGGTGAGGAGGATGGCCATGCGGATGTAGAGGCCGTTACGGGTTTGTTCGGGGAAATAGCGAGCGCGAGGGTCGGTGTCGACTTCGGGGGAGATTTCGCCAACGCGAGGGAGAGGGTGAAGAATGATGGCGTTTGGTTTCATGGTAGCCATATTTTGCGCGTTGAGAGCAAAACTGGCTTGGACGCTGCTCCAGGCGGCGTCGCCTTGTATGGCGTCTGGGAAGCGTTCGCGTTGAACACGGGTTTGGTAGAAGACATCTGTGGTAAGGAGGGTTTGCGCGAGGTCTGTAGCGATTTTGTAGGGAATGTTGGCCGCGGTGAGTTCTTCTAGGATGTCTGTTTGCATGGCGAGTTCTGGTGGTGAGCAGAAGATGAAGTTCCAGTTTTCGGTGCTACCGGCAAGATATTTTATGACGAGGCGGCAGAGTGAGCGGACGGTACGGCCGTGCTTGAGGTCGCCGCAAAGAGTGATGGTGAGATTGTTGTGAGTGGGGAAGGCACTGACGATGGTGTAGAGGTCGAGGAGTGCTTGGGTTGGGTGCTCGCCATCACCGTCGCCAGCATTGATGATGGGAATAGTCGCGACTTTGGCGGCTGCAGCGGCTGCACCGCGTTCTTTGTGACGAATGACGAGGGCGTCAATTTCATAGGATTGCAAAACTTGAATTGTGTCTTCGAGAGTTTCGCCCTTGGCGGCAGAAGAGAAGATGCCGGCGGCTTCTGTGAACTCGGTACGGCCGCCTAAGTAACGAACGGCCAGACCAAAACTGGTGCGAGTGCGAGTACTTGGTTCGTAGAAGAGGAGGTAAACTAGTTTGCCGTGGAGGTAGTTAAGCACGCCGTGATCGCGTCTTTCTTGTTTTAGGCGATCTGCTGTCGTGAAGAGGGTCAGAATAGTGGCGCGATTGAACTGTGAGGCGGATAGAATGTGGTGCATAAAAAAACGGAACGCGTTTTGCGTCCCGTGGTTAGCTTTGATGGTGAATTAATGGCGTCATACTTGAGATAGTGTACATGGTGAGTAGAATGATTACAAAGGTTGTGATTATCGTGTTATTATTAATGAGCTTGATACTAATATATTTGCTATGGCAGACGAAGAACGAGCTGGTTTGGGTGGTGAGATTAGGTTTCCTAGTGAGCCGGCGTCTAGTTTGGAATTACCACCAGTAATAGAGAAGCCAATGACTGTGGCTGAGGCTGAATTGCGTGGTTTGCCGTACATGCAGGATATAGTGGAGAAACGAAATGTGTTTAAGAAGCCGTACAGGATTTCTTTGGCAGATAGAGCAGAGGCGTTGGGAGAGATTGAGAAATTACAGGAGTTGCAGAAACGAGCTGAGGAGGTGCGGTCCCTGTTGTTGGCGAGAACAGGCGATAAGCCGACCCCAGAACAGATTGAATGGGCGAGGGATACCATGCGGGGAGAACTGTTGGCGTTGGCACGAGGTGCTAGAGCATTTACGATGCATCACCGGGTGCCACCGTTTAGAGTAGGGGCGGCAATGTTGGCGTTACGAGAGGTGAGTGAGAAAGATGCTAACCCGTGGGTAATAATGTTTAGTGCTAATACTAAGGTTGATGATGATAAAAAGGCGACAAAAGAGGGTGAGAAGTGGTGTGCGGAGCAGTATTTGATGGACAGGATTACTGAACCAACTTGCCCTGGTGAGGAAGGTATCAAGAAGGTAATCGCATTTGCGGTGTCTGGTGAGGCACGATCTGATGATGTTAGTGCTCTGAAGGGAGTTGAGCAAATAACGCTGACACCATGCGCGATTTGTCGAGATAGGATGAATTATGACCCTGAGCTGACGACTGGTGAGGAGCCAATTATTCCGTTGACGACAGAAGTGGTGTCACAGGATATAAATAATTTAGGAATACAAAAGTGGCAAAAAGTTGGTGAGATGCATGGGTTTCATGGCGAGAGGAGGGAGGAGGACTAGTTCATTTTATTTAAGAGTTTGGTTATGACATCTGCTACAAAGTCCTGACGGGCTTCGGCTAGGATCGGGAGAGCGGCTAACACGGAAGCGTTGCGGGTTGGTAATAATTCGACTTGGCCAGCGTTGAAGTCGGTGAGATTGGTTAAAAATTCGTCGAGCCAGGAGGGAGTTACTGTTAGGACATCGGAAAAGTTGATGGAAACTGATTCGGTTGGGTTGAGCTGTGGACGAATGGCATTAAAAGCTTCTAACCCAGCGGGACGAGAGATTAGTACATTGCCGAATTTTTTGAGTTGAATTGTTTGCATATTTTTTTGTTAGAAAGAAATAGTGGCGTAGGCACCACGAATGTTTTGATCTGACATAGTTATTTTTATTGAGCCAGATTCCTTAGGAATGGTGACGGTGCCAATACCTGAACGGAAGATTAGGCCGATGTCTTCGACTTCGACGACTTTACGAACAACTTTGAGACCGTTGCCGCGTTTTTCAGGGTTTCTACCGGAAATGATTTCATTGAAAGCGACCATTAAGGAGTCTGTGTCAGTGGCTAGGTTTGGTCTGACTTGGCGGAGGGTTGTCATGACCCCACGGCCACGGTCGGCGAGTACGATGATTCGCTTGTTGAAGTCGTAGGCGAAGAAGATGCCCATGACATCGGGCCAATTGCCTATGTTGTGGGCGAAGGAGTTATCGCCGATTTCACCAGCAACCAGAGTTAGGAGTGAAGCTAAATCTTCTGTAATGAGTTTATTCATTTGTAGTTCAGCTCCCATTTTAGCAACACGGCTTGTAAAATGATCTGGTCTTTCACAGTAGAATTCGCTTGGAAGCTCAGGTGGTTGCGCGCTTATTGCCCAAGCCAAGCCTAGGGCTTGAATATTAAGAGAGAATTTTTTTAGGTCTGCAGGTGAAAAATAGCGTTGTTTCCCGATGCTTCGAGAAGCTTTAAGTTGACCGGATTTTTCAAGATTACGGACCGTTTGTGGGCTGACATTGAGAATTTTTGCTGCTTCTCCGATTCGGATTGTATTTCCCATAAGGTTATAGTTTAATGTAAGTATGAGGTAGATACTTACAAAAGTCAATTCAAATTGTAGGTTTATTAGATAAAGCTACAATTATACCATTTTATGGTGTTATCATTTCCTCCAACGGGGGGCGAAGCGGATGGTGAAGGTGAGGAGTTTGGCTAAGAGTTTTGGTGTGCCGTGGGAAAGCATGGCTTGATAAGATATTTTTTGAAATTCTTTTAGATTGGTGCCTTCGTATTTAAATTTGCCATTGGCGAAGCAATAGCTGCAGTACTGTTCTGATTCTCTGACTCCTTTGTCTTTAGTGAACGGCATGAGGCAGCTTTGGCAGTTGGTTGGTGATTTTGGGTTTGGCATAAAATGGTTGGTAAAGGATGAACTTAGATAGAGTATAGCATAAAAGCAGTTGGTTTGCTCTCCCTCCGCAAGCAAAAATACAGCAGCCGCGGCTGCTGTATTTTTGGCGGAAGGGGGGGGATTCGAACTCCCGATAGCCTTTCAGCTATACATGATTTCGAGTCATGCGCATTCGACCACTCTGCCACCCTTCCGTGGTGAGCGACTCGACGGCTTGCCGTTCGAGTTCGCAAATAAGTAACTCACTCTCACTCACAGTGCGTCGTTCGCTCACCTTCGCTTGCGCTACGCTTGGCGGTGGCTCATGACGGATATTGTGGCTCGTGAGTGAGTGGATAATAGCCAAGAAATGCGATAATTGCAAGGCGTGGTTAGGCTTTAGTCTGTTGGTTACTTATGTAAATAGTGGCGGCGAGGAAGAGAGCGGTGAGCATGGCGATGTCGTTTTTGAAGAAGGGGACATCGACTAAGCCGTGGAAAGAGATTGTGAGAAAGGCTGCTAGTAAAAGGAGGCGGGCCAGCTCAGCTGGCTTGGGGGTTTGCGACCAAGGCTGAGCTTTGGTTGGGAGTAAAACTTTGAGAATGAGGAATGAGAAAATCAAGAAGGCTAGGAGGCCGGGGAGGCCGAGCTCTACCCAGATATTGAGGAATATGTTGTGGGGATATTGGAAGACCTCGAAGTAGCTGGCGTCGTGGTAGGGGGCAATAACGGTTGGGAAGCCAGAGAGGCCGGCGCCCTGAATTGGATAGTCGCTTAGCATTGTGAGGGTTTCGTGCCATGACTCTGTGCGAGCTTGACCACTAATGTCTTGTAAGAGGATTTTTGACTTGATTGAGGGGAGGGAGAAGACACCGATTATGACGATGACGACAAGGGCTGTGCTGACGAGTTTTGTTGTTCGCTTGGCGTTAGAGAAGAGGAGGGTAATGAAGATGGCGGTTGGGATGGCAATGAGGGCGGCTTCGGTTTTGGCGAGGACAATAGTAATTAATAATAGAATTATTGAGACAATGAGCGTTGAGCTCAGCTCGATTTTTTGTTTGCGACCAAAGCTCAGCTTTGGCAGGCTCGTTAAAAATATGATGAGCATTGAGAGAATTGGGGCAAGGAAAAGGCCGATGGCGTTCGGGAAGTCAAAGACAGATGTTATGCGGTGTTCTGCTAACCAGGCGATTGGGATGCCGAGGCCTGTTAAGTATTGAAGAATGCCGAGGAGAGCGATGATGATGGCACTTGTGGCGAGTGAGGTGAAGGTAGCGAACCAATCTTCGTGTTTACGGAGGGTAGTTAGGAGGATTGCGATGAGTATGAGCGGTTCGAGGTAGTAAGCTTTGAGGATGCCGAGAGCGGTGAAGATGTTGGGGGCATGGGCTGCTGCAAAGAAGGCTGTTGCGAGGAGAACGATAATTGCCAAGAGCCAACCCTTAGCGTTGGTCAACCCTAAGGGTTGATTAGGAAGAAAAGATTTTTTAAAGAGCCAGATTGTGAAGAGGATTAAAAAGAAGATTTCAAGGGCGGTGGTGGGGAGAGGGCCTAGTGAGAAACGGAGTAGATAGGTTGGGAAAAGGCCGCAGAATAAGATTAAGCCAGCGCGAAAATTGTGCCAGGCAAGAAAGGCAAAGGTGGTAAAGAGGATTATTAGTAAGGCGGTGTAAATCATATCAGTTATCGTCAACGCGATACTCTTCGCTCGTGACTGCCGTGTCTCCTGTTCCTAACTCCGGCCTCAGTTTGTGGGTCCTGCCACTGCGCACCCCGTTGGGTGCTCACTGCGTTGCGCGCCCAAACAGGAGCCTCCCTCCGTGTCACCCACTAAAGGATATTAGTGTTATCGGCCATCAGGGTTCAGGCTCTAGAGTTTACTGGGTGAGACGAGTTTGAGGAGTTGTTTTGGGCTAGGGCCGCCAAAGAGTGGGAGGGTGATGAGGTAAATTATGACGCCAGCGATGATGGAGAGAGTGACATGAGGAAGGGGAATGAACTTGATGGCTAGGTACATGACGACGCTTGCTAGTAGGGCGGCGATGAGATGTTTGAGAGAGAGTTTGATTTTGGTGGTAGCTAGAACGACAATGGTTGTTATGGTAGCGATTAAGGCTTCTGAACCGAGGGTGACCCAGGCGGCGGCGATCATGCCGTAATGATTTATGCCGTAAATGTAGCCGATGGTGGCGAGAACGGCAACTGCGAGATAGCCAAGAATCATTGGGCGTTGTTTGTGAATAGCGACGACGGTGTGACCAAAGAGTGAACTTATGAAGACGGCGGCGGTGGCAGGGCCTAGTAGTGCAAGAACTTTTCCGCCTGAGATTAAATCGGGGTCAATTAGGGCAAGTAGTGGGCCGCCAAGGGCGATGGCACCAAAAGCATAAGGCACAGCGAGGATTACGAGTCCATCAAAACCGCGTTGTAGATGGTTACGGAAATCTGATTTGTTATTATTTGCCCAAGCGAGGGTGAGGAGTGGCAGCATGAGTCCCATGAACATGACTGGAACTGTGGTGACGACATCGACAAATTTGTAGGCGGCGGCGTAGAGACCAATGTCGCGATGACTGACATGAAGGATAGACATGAAGAAAATGTCTCCTTTGAGATAGATGAGATTGAAGGCGGCAGAAATGCCGATTGGCCAGGTTTGGATGAAGGCTGCTTTCCAGATGGTGAGGTCGAATCTTGGTCTGACACGGCTAAATTTGAGGACGGCGTAAAAAGTTATGAAAAGCTGAGTAAGGCTGCCAGCGACGAAGATAGTGGAAGCAATGATGATAGAGGGTTGGAGGAGCGGGAGTAGGGCGGCGAAGATAAAAACGATGGTGCGATTGAGTGTTTCGGCGAGGACGACATAATGAACGGCGAGGCGTTTTTGGAAAACACCAGCGAACATGGAAGCTATGCTGCCGAAGAAGAATGAGGCGCAGGAGATGACAGCGGCGAGCTTTATTTCTTGGGTGTAGGGGAAGTTGAAGACAAGTAGTGCGCCGAAGCTTAAGAAGATGAAAGCGGAGAGGACGCGTAAGGTGAGAATACCGCTTAGGATGCGGTTTTCGTCTGCTTGCGGCTGGGCGATCATTTGGGCGGTGGTGAGCGTTAGGCCGAAGTCAACGATGATAGCGAAAATTGAGCCGTAGGTGAGGGCGACGGACAGTGCGCCAAGACCGGCGGTATGTAGATAACGCAGTAGGAAGATGAAGGTGATGAGGGATAGTGCTGTGCCAAGACCTTTGCCGATTAGCTGGATAAGGGTATTTTTGGCGAGTTTTTGGTTGATTTCAGACATAGCAGGCGCGAGTACTCACTATTTTTCCAGGTTAATATATTGTTGATAGGCGCCTAGTTGAGTGTCCCAGGAGAGTTTAGCACCGTCTGTGTATTCTTTGATAGCGGAAAGCATTGTTCGTAATAGAGTTTCGTTAGTTGGGGCTAGTAGTTCCATTGGGATGTGGATGTTGATTTTGGCGAAACGAGCTGTGTCGCGACCAGCTATGATTTGGTCGATGCTATTGGTGACGATGGTGATGTCGCTGCTGTCGAATGTGCAGTTAGGGAAGCAATTACTGCGGCCTTCAGCTAGGCTGGCCAGTTCGCCGATGTCGCCACCCATCATGATTGTTGGGGCGCCAGGATCTGCCACCAAATCTTTGGCATCTTGGAGCGGAATTGGGTAGATGCGATCCATGAGGTTTGGTGGGATTGGGTCGTGATAGGCGGTTTGGACAATATAACTATTAGTCCAGCCGCTTGGTCTGGCGCTTGCTGGCATGGAAAGATAACCAAAGCCTGTTACCGCGTCGCGATATTTGTAGCCAGCAGCAGCAGCGCTGGTCACCCAGTCGGTTGGGCCTGTGCCGCCAGAAACACCGAGATTGTTGGCTGCGCCGACGAGGTTGTCGATGAGTGATTTGAGTTGTTTGAACTGCTCCGTCATGTCGGTGAGGCTAGTGCCTGGTTTTGCGCCAAAGTCGGCGTGACTACCAACACCGTGACCGCGACTAATTACTTCTTTAAGGATATTTAGACCCCATTTAGTGTTGGCAGTGGCAAATGATTTTTCAGTTTCGAAGGTTAGTTTAGCGCCGTATTCGTCGAATAAATCCATGGCCCAACGCATATTTTCTACCCGTTTGTTGAAGATGTTTTGATTTTGGTCGTCCTTAAAGTCGCCCTCCATGTGCGTCATGGTAGTTATTACGAAAGGAGCTGTGGTTGCTGGAGTTGGTGATTGAGGAATAATGATCGAGGCAATTATTACGATAACAATCAATAAAATAATTGTGCTGCCACCAGTAATCCACAGCCAGGTTTGTTTTTTCATCATAAATTGCGTTTAGATATAGGACGATTGTAGCACGATATTGGTAATGCTGAGTATTGGTCTGTCAGGGTGACGAAAGGTGGTATAATGAGGGTACTATGATGCATCGTTTTGTGTATAAAAGTTTTTTGGTGCTAGGTTTAGCATTGCTGGGGGTTGGTTCGGTTATGTTTGGAACGCAGGCGGCGTCGACTTTGGCGGCAATGCGGGTAACGATGACAGGCAATGGGTCGCTGACAATGAAGCCTGGAGAGGTGAGAGATGTGACAGTCACTTGGCAGAATACTGGTACAACAGCTTGGAAGAACGACGGTGCGGGCTATATTTCACTATATACGCATGGACCAAAGTATAGAACTAGTGTGTTTAATGCGGGGACTTGGTTGTCTGCTAGTCAGGTTGCGAAGATGACTGAAACGACGGTACTTGCCAAAAGCACTGGGACAGTGTCGTTTAGGCTTACGGCGCCGATGGTGGAGGGGAAGTATAGCGAGACATTTGCTTTAGCGTCGGAGAGTACGGCGTGGATAACTGGCGGTGATTTTACTTTGACGATTAATGTAGCCAAGCAGAAAGTAGTTTCGGCGGCAGTTGTTACAGACTCTGGCTTGGCGGCCAAACTGGCGATGCAGTCAGCGAATAAAGTGAAAGCGAAGGCTGGTAAGCAAGTGTGGTTGACGGCTGGTTTTACTAATATTGGTAGTAAGACTTGGACGAGTTATGGCTTGCAAATGCCGGATTTAGCGGTAGCTGCGACTGGAGTTTCGTTTGCGAATGCGAATTGGTCTGGTTCAAAGTTGGTGACGATTACTGGAGGGAGCATTAAGCCGAGGGAAACTGCGTATGTTAATTTTGCTTTGACAGCACCTAGTGTGAATGGAGTGCATACAGCGAAGTTTCAGTTTACGGCGAATGAAGTTGCAGTAGCAGAGGCGATGGTGGAGATTCCGGTTACGGTGACTGACGGCGCCGAGCTGAGCTCGGTTGATGTTTTTGCGCCCAAAGCTGAGCTTTGGGGGGATGAAGGAACTGTGGTTAATCAGGATGATGTGATTGCGGGGAATGAGATCGCTGAACCTGTAGTGAGAGTTGGCGTGTTGATTGTGGACGAGGAAACGGATAATGAGGTGATTATTACGAGTAACGAGAGTGATTTTACGGTGGTAGATACGCAGGGTAATTTGTTGGCAGAGATGACTAAGGGCAAGAAGGTGACGGCGGCATATGATGGAAATCATTATATTTTTGACCGTGGGAATGGGGTTGAAAAGTCTAGTTATCCGTTACGGTTTGTGCCGAAGATTGCCAATGCGGTGATGACGGTGACGAATTTTGATCGAACGGTAACTAGGGGATCGAGTAATGCAGATAATACATTCCGCAATGTGTTGGAGATTCGTTTCAATACTGTGAAGAGTAGGAATTGGTTAATTAATGAACTACCGATGGAGTTTTATTTGAAGGGGTTGGCTGAGACATCAAATGTGTCGCATATAGAGTTTCAGAAGGCGTTGATTACAGCAGCCAGAACCTACGCTTTTTATCACTGGACCCGGAATACTAAGCATGACGGTGAAGGGTTTCATGTCGACGCGTATGCCGACCAGGTTTATAAGGGGTATGGACAGGAATTGCGAACTCCACGGTTAAGTCAGGCGATTGACGCGACACGAGGTGAGATTGTGACTTATGACGGTGAAACGGCGATCACGGCATATTTCTCGCGGAGTGCTGGTAAAACGCTGGATTGGAGTGAGGTGTGGGGAGGGAGTGTGCCATGGAGCAAGAGTGTGCCGGTGCCGTGTGATGTGGGGAAGACCCTGTGGGGGCATGGTGTTGGTATGAGTGCTTCTGGTGCGCTTTGTATGGCGAATGATGGAAAGTTGTGGAATGAGATTCTTAAATATTTTTATACTGGAATTGCGCTTGATAAGAGGTGGTAGGCTATGAAGAAAATTTTTACACTTGCTTTGATTGTTATTTTTGGAGCTTCTTTAGCGAAGTCGGTATTTGCGATGAGTTCATTGGAAGCGGTTTATGCTGCTCGGCCGGATTTGCAGAAGGCGTTTGATTTGACGGAACAGCACGAGGCGATTGTAGGATCTGGGGCGGGCTTTTTGATGAATTTAGAAGATTGGGCGAGGCAGTATGGTTGGCAGACGCACCCGGAGTTAGCGAGTTACAAGCCTACGGTTAAAGCCCCCTCCAACTCCCCGTCGGCTAGGGGCAACGGCACTGACGCCATAACTGGGGGAGGGCTTACAGTGCAACCGAAAGTGACGGCGGCTAAGTACATTGTTATTGATGATGCTAGTGGTAAGATTTTGGCGGAACGAAAGGCCGGTGAGAGTTGGCCGATAGCTTCGATTACGAAGTTGATGACGATAGGTTTAGCGCTTGATAGTGGGCTTGATGTGGGAGGTGTGGGGGATGTGAGAACTAGCGATGAAGTGGGTGGAGCCCGCTTGAATGTAGTTAACGGAACTAAATTTACTACGCGTGATTTATTGGCGGCGACGCTAGTTGGATCCGCTAATAATGCGGCGAATGCGGTGGTAAGATTGACTGGTTTGACTAAGGTAGATTTTGTAACAGCAATGAACGACAGGGCAGTTGAACTTGGTTTAGCGCAGACGCAATTTGTAGACCCAACAGGCATAGAGCTGGGTAATGTTTCAACGGCACGCGAGGTAGCCTATTTTGCCAAGAAGGCTTTTGATAATGAGAATATTCGACATTTTGTTGGATCGTCGCGAGTGCACTTAGCAGCTTTGAATGACGCTAATTATGTGAGGGATATAACGAATACTAATTGGATGCTTTATAACTCAGCCTACGCGGATGTGTATGTGACGGCTGGGAAGACTGGATTTTTGAATGAGTCTGGTTGGAATGCGGTGGTGCAACTGCACCCGATGAGTGATAAAGATAATCGGCGTTCGCTGACGGTGGTGGTATTTGGAGCTGCCAGCAGACGCGATAGTTTTGATGATATTGCAGTGTTGGCGAGAAGCACCTGGCAGAATTTTAGTTGGTAGTCTCAAATGACACAGTCTGTTGTTATGATAGGTAGATAGTGATGGAACATGAGTCGTGGTAGAATGCTGGTAGATAGCAATCATCATTTATGGCAGAATTTTCGCAACAAGATAGACCACCAGTGCCAGCTCATTATGAAGAGGTAGAGGAACGGGAGAGGGCTGAAAAGGCTGTTGCTTGGTTAAAAGCAATTTTGCGGCAGACTAATGAGAATATGGTTACGGTTGAGTCTTTGGAAAAGGCGCTGAAGAATGTGCCAGAGGAGGAGGTGTGTGATATCTTGAATAAGAAAGTGAGGATGTTAATATCTCAATTATATATTTTTGATGGAGGTGAAGAGCGAGTTAAGCACAACGAAGCGGCGGTACAGGTTTATTTGGCTTTTGTTGACGCTAGTAGCGCGATGACGCCGCGTGAATTTAGTTCAGTTGAGTATTTGCATCATGAATTAGCATATTGTTTTTCGCAGCTAGCGATGATTAAGCCTCAGAATGCTGGTGGTGCATTGACGCTCGCTCATTTAGAGAATCTTAAACGGAAGTTTGAGGCAGCGGCCAAGGATTTTGCTGCTGCGGAGGAGTTTATGGCGACGAAGGTAGAGGTGGAGGCTGTTGAAAACGCGGGGTTGGCAGAGGAACACGGAAGGTTGTTGGGGTTGTTGAAGGGGCATGAGAATAAGTTGGAGGCGAAGGAATTGACGGTGAATGAGGTTGAGCAAATTGAAGAACTACAGGGTAGTTTAAGCGATATTTTGTTAGGTGAGGAACCGATTGCTAAATTAAATGAGGTTTTGAGACAGTTGCGGGAGTTAGGTCAAGATGTAGCTATTTTGGAAGTGTTGGGGTGGATGGTCCGTGGTGTCGAGGTTGTTAATCATGAACAGTTAGAGACTTATGACCAGGAGCAGGTTAGGTATTATACAGAGTCATTACAAAAGCAATTAGTAATAGTCGAACGGTTGACTGGCCTTATGCCGGCCGAAGAAGTGTTGGTGGCGTCATGGAAAAGGATGCTGGAGCTAAAATTGCCAGCGTTAGAGGAAAAGATTTCTTTTTTTGATCATGACCCGGCGAGTATTGTTGAGAATAAGGTGAATAACTTTACTAGAGAACTAGATGATTGTTTGCATGAACCGATGAAATCCAGTTTTGAGGCGTTTCAAGAGGCTGTGATTGGACTACATGATTCAAGTGCAGGAGAAAAAGTATTGGAGTTCTTGAAAAGTGAAATTGAGTATGGGACAGATTTATTAAGTGAGCATGATGACCTAGAATATATTGAGAAGTTTCTGGAAAAGAGTTATATATTGCATAATTGGTTGGAAGAGTCGGAGAGCTTTTTGACGCCAGTGGAGAAGATTTTGGTTGAGAAGCTTAAAACAGCATTATTGATTAAGGCCGAAAATGCCAGAGAGTTATTAGCGAAGATGGACGGTAGTGCAGAGAAGGAGTTAAGCGTCGAACATGAAAAGTTGTTGGGGTTGTTAAAGCGGCATGAAGGTGGCTTAGAGAAGAAGTTAGCAAGCGAAGAAGTAAGGGAGAGTATTGAGGCGGAAGTGCAGAAGTTGCAAGGCAGGCTGTATTTGTATATGGCGCATGTTGATGCGGTGGGAGTTGGGAAAGCAATTGCTGCTTTGAATAAGCTTGGTAAGAGTGATTTGGTGATTTCAGAGTTACGGAAGATTAAAACGAAGAATACTTATAGTCATGAACAATCACACAGTCAGGTGGCAGCGTTACATGCTTTAGGTGATGTGTTGAATAACGAACAGATGGACTTCGTCGATTCGTGGGACGAGGGTTTGCGGCTGGCAGAAGAGAAGATTAAGGCTGGGTCAACGGCTGCTGAGTTAGATGAGATGCGTCTGCAGAAAGAAAAGGATATACGGAGAATGTCTGGGAAGTTTCAGAGTGCTTTGATTGGTGATGGTGGTGAGCATGTTGGTTATGCGAGCTCTTGGTTACTTTCATTACATCAGTTTGGTGCGCAGGAAGAGGCTTTACGCTTATTAAATAATGAGGTGGTGTGGCGGCTTGATAAAGCGCAAGAATATGCAATGACTGGCGAACTTGAAGAGATTGATGATTGGTTGAAACATCGTCAGCATTTATTGGAAGTATTTAAGGTGATAGATAGTATTGTTACGAATGATGAACGGGCATCTATTACCCTGTATCAAAAGAAGTCGGTTGAACGAGTTGCACAACTGGAGGCCAGGCGGGAGTTTTTATTGCAGCCAGAAAAGAAATTGTTGAAAGCAGCTGTGAAGGTGCTTCCTGCAAAAGCTGATACGGGAGCTGTAGTGATGACTCGTGAACAATTAGTAGGTCGGTTAAGTGTTGGTGATTTTGGTTATCTTAAACCGGTGTTGGAAAAAGAGTATGGTAAACGGTGGTTTGAGGATAGTGAGTTAAAAGAGGCGGCGCAGATTAGTATAGATAAGCAATGGAATACCAAGCCACTTATGAGACCGGTGTTGGCGAGGTTTATTAAGGAGTTTGAGCTGAAGACGCCTGTTGAGCCGAAGCCGGTCAGAAAGAGTCGCTCGTAACTGCCGTCAACGCGAGACTCGGGGAGTCACTTCTTTTCTCTGTCGGGCATTTTGACGCTCGCCGATTAATTATTGGGGTGAATCGACGGCCTTCAAAATGCGCGTCCCTCGGTCGACAGAAGCGACATCCCTCTCGTCTTCGTTGACTACAAGCTCGTACTGTTGACATCAGAGGAAGATGGGGTCTACCTCTGATGTCGGCTCGTAAGCTACCCGGCGGAGCCGGGCAGGCCCGACTACTAACTACCAACTGAATTATGCAGTGTGGGGTTCGGAGGGGATTTTGTGATCAGTGATTTGTTCTTCTTGTTCGAGTGAGGCGTCGCCGTGGCGGTGTTTACACTCGGTGACAAGTTTGGCGATGATTAGTTTTACATCGTCTGGGTTGTCGATATTTTTGAATTGGAAGCGTTCGCGTTCAGCAGCAGTTTGGATGAAGACATTGCCGTAGGTGAGGAATGTTCCGAGGAAGCCAGCGGTTTCGCTGGTGATGTCTTGCACTTGGTTGAGGCGCAGTTCGGAAATGGTGCGAGAGAAGAGGCCGTGTTGTTCAATGTTGATGACGCGTTCGTTGGTAACGATCCAGATGTCTAGGAAATAGTCGGTGATTTGCGCCATGGTAATAACAGCAACAACTAGCATGTAGCAGCCGAGCAGTAGAGTGAGAGCTGGACCCCAGAATGGTTGACTCATGATGGTGAGGTTGCCTAGTTTGATGGCAACCCAGACAGCGATTGGGACGATGGTCATGGCCAGCGTGAACAAGAAGGCGCCAGCTAGGTCGAGCCAGTAGCGACGGAGGAAGAGAACGGTTACCTCACCGTGTTCTTGATTTGGCAGAGCTTTTAGGCTGATCATAGGCCGAAAGTTGAGGTACTATTACCCGCAAATGGTAGAATTTCGATGATGGTGACTGTATGCTGCCAGTCGATGCTGCTGACCATGATGCCAACAACGCAGAGAACAGCGAGGTAACCACCAAAGTAGAGGAGGAGGACGACGGTGGTGCCAAAGGATTGCATACCAAATTTGGCAATGTGGTAAATGTTGAAAAACATGTAAATGGTGGTGGCTAAGAGGATGGCAGCAAAAGGTATTAGTAGATACCAGAGTGGAAAATGGAAGGCAGTCATATGTTTAGGCTAGAGGATAGGTGAAGCCGAGGTGTTGGTAGGCGCGTTCGGTGACCGTGCGGCCACGAGGAGTGCGTTCGAGAAAGCCGATTTGCAAGAGGAATGGTTCGTAGATTTCCTCGATCGTGGCCATTTCTTCTTGAGTGGCGGCGGCGAGAGTGGTGAGGCCGACGGGACCACCAGCGAATTTTGTAATGATGGTGGTGAGCAGTTGACGGTCAACATTATCGAGACCTAATGGATCTATGGCTAAGAGGTCGAGGGCGGCGTCGGCGATTTTTTCTGTGACTTGTCCGTCGTGGAGGATTTCTGCGTAGTCGCGGACTCGTTTGAGTAAGCGGTTAGCAATGCGAGGTGTGCGTCTGGCACGAGAAGCAATACGAGAGGCTGCTCCCTCTGCTAATTGTACGCCTAAAATGCCGGCGCTGCGAGCCATGATGCGCCCAATTTCTTCGTCGCTGTAAAAGTCGAGGTGATAGGTGGTGCCAAAGCGGTCGCGGAGAGGCGCCGAGAGCATTGAAAGGCGAGTAGTCGCGCCGATGATGGTGAAGGGTGCGAGGTCGAGGCGTAAGGTGCGGGCGCTTGGCCCTTTGCCGACGACGAGATCCAGGGCGAAGTCTTCCATGGCGGGGTAGAGGACTTCTTCTATGGCGTGGTTCATGCGGTGGATCTCGTCTATAAAAAGAACATCACCAGGTTCGAGGTTAGTGAGAATGGCGGCTAGGTCGCCGACGCGTTCGAGGGCTGGGCCTGAGGTGACTTTTACTTTGGCACCCATTTCGCTGCCAATGATGTGAGCAAGGGTGGTTTTGCCAAGGCCTGGGTTGCCGTAGAGGAGGACATGTTCAAGTGGGCGTCCGCGTTTTTTGGCGGCACCGAGGAAGATAGTGAGGCTGTTTTTAAGGTCTTCCTGGCCGACGAAGTCTTGCAAGGCTGCTGGGCGAAGGCCTATTTCAAAACGAGCCTCGTCGTTTTTGGCTTTTGGTGTAACTAATTCTGCAGTTTCATTCATTTCGTCCGCCTCGATCATAGTAGTTGTATTGTACACCACCCTTTGCCTTTTTTGGTAAAAATAGTACAGTGTAGCTGTTCACGAGTTACCCGGCCGGGGTGGCGAAATGGTATACGCAAGACACTTAAAATGTCTGGATCGTAAGGTCGTGCGGGTTCGACTCCCGCCCCTGGCACCAAGTTTTCAATATTATCGTTTTTGCTTGCGACCGCGATGAGTCGGTTGCAGGCTGTGACAGTTTGGACAAAGTACTCGCAAATTTTCTAAACGATTATCGGAATGAACGCCATTGATATGGTCAAGTTCTAGTGGTAGATAGCCGTCTATAGTGTGTTGAGCCCAGCTGCATATTTCGCAACTTGGTAATTTTAAGCCAGCGTCGAACAGACGTTTTTTTAATTTATAGCTTTGATAATTACTATTTTGGACAAGAATTTCAGAAAGTTTGTGAATTGGTCGTGGTCCGCGCTTTAATCCTTTCTCCCAGGAGCGGCCTTTGAGTTGGGAGTAGTCAAGGTTTGCTTCAACTAAATATTTTTTTAATTTGGGCATAGTTGCCACCAACTGGTTTGAGGCCGAGGTGAACCAAAAGCTGCCCGAGGCTTCTCGATTTTGCTAATGATTCTTGCAGTTTTTCTTTAGTGAATCGGTGCTGGCGCATGGGGTAATTATAGCAAATTTTTAGCTTTCTAGTTAGCCTGTTACAATGCGGTGAGTTCAAACCACATAGCACCACCCTGCAATCATTGAGGTAGCGGCGACAAGCCTTTCGGGACATAATTTGCCCCGTATGCCTAAAGGATGCCAGTTAACCGACATCGACCGCCAAATCATCGAACT
>JAGVNL010000032.1 GCA_020053275.1 bacterium | reverse complement strand
GTGACGCCTTCTTCGGCAACTACAGCTTCGGTACTGAAATTACTACTATCTTCGACTATGACCTCACGAGCTTTGCGGATATATTGAATCCGAGCGATTCGATGTAACTCCGCTAACCATAGCCATCACATTGTAAACCTCACCAAAGCAGGCTAGACTGTGCAAGTACTCGCCTCGTTTATGTTCGAGAAAAAAATAGGTATAGATTTGGGAACAACCACAGTTTTGGTCTATGTACCAAAGCGGGGGATTGTGATTAACGAGCCATCCGTCGTCGCCGTCAGCAAAATCGATAAATCTATTCTCGCCGTTGGTAAGGAGGCTAAAGATATGCTCGGCCGCACACCAGACACCATCGTTGCTCGCCGGCCGCTGAAGGATGGTGTCATCGCCGACTACCGCACTACCGAAGCCATGTTGCGTTACTTCATAAACAAAGCGCTCGGCGGTATGCGCATCTTCCGCCCCGAAGTCATGATTGCTGTGCCAGGCGGCATTACTTCTACCGAACGCCGTGCCGTGATTGACGCCGCCATCGCCGCTGGTGCTAAGGCCGCCTACATAATTAAGCAGCCAATCGTCGCCGCTATTGGTGCCAACATTCCAATTGGCAGTCCGAACGGTCACATGATTGTGGAAATCGGCGGCGGTACCAGCGAAATGGCCGTCATCAGTCTGGGCGGTATTGTCGCCTCGACCTCCGTGCGCATCGGCGGCGTCAAATTTGATGCGGCTATTATGGAGCACATCCGCCGTACTTACGGCCTAGCCATTGGTGAGCGCACTGCAGAGGATATTAAAATCCGTTGCGGCAGCGCCATGTATCTGACCGAAAAATTACGCATGGAAGTCAAAGGCCGCGACATGATTACCGGTTTGCCAAAAATTGTCGAAGTCTCGAGCGACGATGTCACCGAGGCCATTCAATCACTCCTCGAGGGCATTCTTACTACGCTAAAAGAAGTTTTGTATGAAACGCCACCAGAACTTGCCGCCGATGTTATGGATAAAGGCATTGTCATTTCTGGCGGCTCCAGCCAACTCCGCAACTTTGATCGCTTGATTGCGGAAGCCACCGGCGTGCCAACTTATGTCGCTCAGGATCCGCAGCTTTGTGTGGCTCGCGGCACCGGCCTCGCTCTCGAAAATCTCGACGCCTACAAGCGCAGCGTCTTCACCTCGTAATCCGCAGATTATGAAAACCTACGGCATCGTTTGTGACGCCCTCAACCTCGAACATAAAACCGGCGTCGAGCGCTATCTCTCATCTTTACTCTCCGCCATGATGGCACAACCATTACTGCCAGACGAACGCGTCCTCCTCTATGTCTCCCAAATCCCTAAAAAGGGGTCACCCCTCCTCTCGCGAGAAGAGGGGTCAGGTCTGGAATTCGGAATTCTACCATCTGGCTGGGAATGGCGCGTCCTTTCGTCTAAGCTCCCAGGCTGGACTCACCTCCGCCTCAGCTGGGAAATGTTCCGTCATCCTCCACAAATCCTCTTTGTTCCAGCCCACGAGGTACCACTTTACACTTACAGCAAAACTCGCGTCGTTGCCACCATCCACGATGTCGCCTTTAAATATTTTCCGTCGGCCTACGAACCAGTCGCCCTCCGTCGTCAAGCCTGGGCCGTGCAGCACGCCATTCGTTACGCAAAAAAAATAATCACCGTATCAGAAACTACCTCACGCGATCTCGAAAAATTTTGGCGCATTACATTTGACCGCCTTCGCGCAATCCCTCTCGCCACTGACTTACAACCCTCCCCCAGTTATGGGGGAGCCGGAGGGGGCATTAATGACGCTCTCCTCCGTTATCGCCTCACCGCTGGCCAATACTTCTTCTACCTCGGCCGCCTCGAAAGTAAAAAAAATATCGTCACCCTCATTCGCGCCTTTGTCACCTTCAAACAACAACTCGGCATTGGCAGCCCAATAAAACTCGTTCTCGCCGGCAAGTTTGGTTTCGGTCAAGCAGAAATTCAATCCGAACTTAAATCAGCTGGGGACGACATCATTGTCCTCGGTTTTATTCCAGACGCCGACGCCGCCGCCTTGCTCAAAGGTTCGCTGGCGCTGTGCTTCCCATCATTATACGAAGGCTTCGGCTTGCCAATCCTCGAGGCTTTTGCCGCGGGCGTCCCCGTCATCGCCTCTAACATTCCGTCATCTCGCGAAGTCGCAGCCAACGCCGCCATCTTCGTTGATCCAAATGACACTCCAGGCCTTGTTCGCGCCATGCAAACCATCCTCCACGAACCACAAACTCGCGCCGACCTCGCCCTACGCGGTACTCGTCGTCTAGCAGATTTCTCCTGGCAAAAAACCGCCCAGAAAACCTGGGAAGTCTTGCGCTCCGTATAATTAATTTTCGTACACTACCAACTACCGACTATGTATCAAGAACTTTCAAGAGACATAATCCGCCTCGGTCTTACAGAGAAGGAAGCCGCAGTTTACATCGCGATGTTGCGGTTTGGTTCAGCGATGGCGAGCGACATCACCGAGTCAACCAAGATTTCTCGTGCCTCGACTTACGATACTCTGACGGCACTCGGTCAAATGGGTTTAGTTACCGCCTACACCGAAGGTGGGGAACACCGTTATTCCGCCGAGCCGCCAGAACGATTACTCAATGTGTTGCGCCTACAACGCCGTGAAGTTGAGATGCGCGAATCACTAGCCGAACGAATCCTCCCGCAACTCGCCGCTGTCCACACCGTGCACGCTACCAAACCAAAAATTCGTTACATTGAAGGCATCGACGGTTTACGAAATATGCAGCGCGAGTACGAGGCGTGGGACGAGGACACCATTCAGCTGGTCGGTTATGACACATTCTGCACTGTCAGCGATCGCCGTCTCACGCGTGACCATCACGAAATACTGCAAGATCGCAAGCAGTCAATCCGTTCGCTGCTCGTCACTAATAAAGAAATTAAGCTACCAAACATCCCGCGCCTCAAGGTGCGTTGCGTACCAACCAGCTTCTTCGACGCTGTCCAGGGTGAGGTCTCCGTTTGCGGCGATCGCGTTTTATTATTCTCCTACGCCTCCGGTTTCATCGCCATCGAAATCACCTCACCAGTTATCGCCGCCACCGTTCGTGCCACCCTCGAGCTAGCCTGGAAAGCTGCAGAGAGTTTTTAACGGGGTCAGGTCGTTGATTGTCGGTTTTTTTAATTTTATTGGCTTTTTACCTCCACTAAATGTCTATTAGCTCTGTATTACTAATAATTTCGCAAAAACCGACAATCAACGACCTGACCCCAATCAAGACTTCTCATAAAATACTTTTTACCGGCTCTGGTAAAAAGTCCAAAAACAAGTCCCGAACTCCTAGAAGTCCGGGACAGTGTTCGTCGAAGCCGCGAGGGGCCTCGTCGAGCGACTACTGCTCGAGCGGTTCGGGATGGCCGAGCGTGAAGGCACCGTTGTCGAAGACGGTGACCTGCATGGCCATCGGCGTGCACTCGTCATCGCCGCTGTAGGCGCAGTTGTTCATGAGCAGCTGGCTCTCACCATCCCACTCCAGGCCGTCAGCCTCGAACGACAGGTTGGGGAGTCCGAACTGGTTTAGGTGGTCGACCATCGCCAGGTGCAACGCACTCTCGCGCGGCAGGAGCTCGCCGTACTGCCGGATGAGCTCAGCGTCCTCGGCGAACTTGTCGGCGTCATCTTCGAGCGACTGCACCACGCCATCGCACTTCGCGCTTACAGTGTTGACATGGACCGTGGCCTTCTCAAGGCTTTCCGTGCAGCTGCGCAAGCCGTTGACCAGCTCGTCATTCTTGGGCAGGCTGTTCAGGCGCTCAGTACAGCTTCTCATCAGCCCCACATCCTCTTTAAGCTGCGCGGAACAGGCGTCAATCTGTTCTGCAGTCGCCTGGACTTCCTCGTTGCTCTGGTGAACAGCTGCTTCGACTCCACGCATGGCAGCCAGCCCGCCGATGATGGCACCAGGGATGAGACCAACACAGACGCCAATCAAGAGAGCTGGCAAGATGTCGAAGAAGTCGACGGAAGGCGTTGGCGTGATTTCAGGATCATTATCCATTTGGACCTCGGGGGTGGGGGTATTGAACATCGCAATCTAACTGATCGCCCGCATAGTCTAAACTCGCTTTCAAGTTTAGGCGATAGGGGCGGGTCAGGAGCATCTTGCGAAACTCCTACCACGGTTGAGGGGGGAGGCCCTCGGTCGGCGACTAGAACTCGATGTCGTCGAGGTTGACGGGGTTGTCGAGGAACAGCTCGGCCTGGGGATCAGTCGAGTAGACGGTGGTCTGGATCGCCATCTCCTGGCACGGCCGGTCCTCGTTCGCACAGTTCTGGAAGTAGAGCGCGCCGTTGCCGTCGGGCTCTCCCTCGTACACCATGCCGTCATCCTGCATCGTGAGGTTCTCAAGCCCCACAGCCAGCGCGTGCTGCCGAATCACATCGAGCAGGGCGGTCGTGCCTCTGACATCGTTGATCAGCTCGTAGTCCATGCTGCAGCGATGAGCCTCGTCTTCTCGTTCCTGCAGGCACTGGTCCGCGAGGCTGATGCTTCTGTCCACGCTGCGGTTCGACGCCTCGATCCTGCCACCGACACCGCCGGCAAGTGTCAGCAAGCAGGTGACGAGCAGGATGCCGATGATGTAGACCAGGCTCATGCTCGGGCTGGGAGTTGTGGGTTCATTGTCCATTTGGACCTCGTGGGTGGTGGGTGTTGACTTTCCTGGGTAAAAAACCACCCAGTAATGTGGAAGCGAGGGATTCAGTGATCGATCCGAGGACGATGTGAACCATGGCGACTAAGAGGTGCGGTGAGTAAGCCGGAGCCTAGTCACGCACTCCGTAACCGACTATAGCAAGCTACTCTCATAGCTCGCTGTAGTCATCTCTCTCCTCCACATTACTGGGCACGACCATTCGCGGTCGCTCTAAAGCCATAAACTCTTTATGACCTTGGAGCGACCCATCGTGCATAACACGACAGGAAGTTCACAGCCTTTTCTATTCCGACGCTGGGGTGCCGGGGGTGGGTGTGGTGCCACCAGTCTCGAGCTCGGGGCGTGGCGCCTCGACTACCTTCTTGAACAGCCCTGCTTCCTCCATGCGCTGGCGAAGTTTGGCGGCCTTGCACCTGATGATCGAGTTGGTGTGATTCCGGAGAATCATCGCCAGTCTCGCCGCTGCCTCGTAGATGGTCTCGATCTCGCCAGTCTCGAAGTCAATCTCGAAGACCGGCACCACATTGCCCGGCGTGCTGACCATCATGGCGATCTCAGCCAACAGCTCGATCATGCGGTTGCCAGCCGCTATGGACGCTTCCACGAACTGGCTCAGGATGTACGCCACCAACCGCCGCAAACGGGCCCTGTCGTTCCTCACATTGTGGCCATCATCACCCTCCAGCTGGCGGGTAGTTGGCTGGTTGGCCAGCAGGGCGATGGTCAGCAGCTGCGTGATGTTGGTGGCCGCGAGCAGTGCCACCCCGATCTCGTGGAGGATGTGCTCGGCCTCCGTTCGGTCTTCTCGCCGCTTCCGGAACAGGCCGCTGACCCGCTCCTTCCGCTCGTCGAATGTTCCACTGCCAACCACCACACTCTCTGGCTCGATCAGCCAGGCCAGCCGGGTGACGCCCGAGTCCAGCAGCTTCTGCTTGAACTCAGCCAACACCTCGGGTGGCAGGTGGGTGTCCAGCTCGAGGAAGGCCATCAAGCGCGCTGCTCCCAGGTTCGGTGACTCGAGACAGCCGTAGAGTCGGCTACTCTTGTCCCGAATGATGTCGAGTGGTGGCTTCATCAGCGGCCCCGACAACTCGAGCAGGAAGCCGTAGCCCTTGCTGCCCTTGGCCCGCCTGGCGATCTCAAGCCCCAGGATCCGGCGGAAGTGCCTGCTCTCGAACTTGTCGAGCAGTTGCAGCCCGACCTTGATGTCGATCTGCCGCAGAGCTGCGTCGAACGCCAGACGGTGGACCAAGTCCATACCGCACAGGCTCTTCCCAGGCTCCTTCTTGTTGACGATGGGCCCGTAGATCCGCGTGGACAGCGGTACTTTTCGCATGGCCTGCGTGTGTTCCGGGGTGACGATCAGCATCTCCTTGCTGATCAGGTCGACATCGGCATTGCTGCCGGTGCCAGTTCCTTCGGTTTCGTTGACGGACATGGTTGCCTCCAATGGGCGGGTGAAAGGGTGGGGAATTGACGCGTCTGCCGTGGGAAAAGCTCCCAAGACGACCCAGAATAATAGCAGAAAATCGGCTTTAAGTCAAGCCAAATTGGGTAAAATGTAGCGCATTTCAAGAAAAAATGAGACAATGCAGGCCTATGCGTACCACCTCGGCCAGCCTCCTCCAACTCATCAACCAAGGCCGTACTCACGCCATTATTCTGGCTGGTGACACCGTTTCAAGCCGCAGTTTGGCAGAGGAAACAGCCGCTAATCTCCTAGCCATCCCAGTTGCGGACCTCTACCGTCACCCCAACTATCTCTGCCTCACGCGTCCAGTCGACAAAAAAACAGGCGAGCAAAAAGCGGCCATTCCCGTTGACGCCGTCACCGAGTTTTGTGCTCGCTTGGCGTTGTCCAGTTTTGGCGCTGGCAAAAAAATCGCCGTCATCGAAGACGCGGACGCTCTGAACAGCCATGGCCAAAACGCCTTACTAAAAACTCTTGAAGAACCAAAAGGCGACACGCTCATTCTACTTCTTACTGCTTATCCCGATCGCTTGCTACCAACCATCCGTTCTCGTGCCACGTCGGTCGCGACCGACGTGGCGTGCCACTCCATTGTGGATAGTGAACTCGCAGCCAGCGTCGCGGAGTTTTGCGCCAGTACTCGCCTTGATCGTTTACTCCAAGCCGTCGCCTTAACCAAGGGTGACGATTTTATTTCGCTCCTCGCGCAATCTATACACACGACATTCTTGGCAAAATGCGCTACACTACCTATCGATACACAGCAATCATACGCCGCCGCGCTCAGCCTTTTAGCCAACGCCCCACGGCAACTTCGCAATCACGCCAACCCGACACTGATCATCGAAGAAATTGCTTTAGCTTTACCATAATCCTCATCCATTAATTTTTTTCTATGTTGTACATTCCGCGTTTACTCGCTTGTGCCACAGTCCTGTCATTACTCGGAGCTGGTTGTTTGGGTGGTGGGGGAGGCGCCACGCAGGCGGACGGTGGCTTGTGGCAGTCGCTAAACGGTGGCAACAGCTGGTCGCAATTAACCGCCTTGCCTGGGCCAACCAGTATCGCCACCATCGCCAATGTCGACATCATCAGCCTCACCGTTGACCCCAGCGATAACACCGTTTATTACGCGGGTACTGCCGCCGACGGACTACTCTATTCGTATGACGCCGGTGCTTCCTGGGCCAGGCCAGAAGACGCCACTCTCCGTTCCGGCAAAGTAGTCAATGTCGCCGTAGATCCGCGCGATGTTTGTACTTACTATGTTCTCAAAACTGACCGCGTCATGAAAACCACCACCTGCGGTCGCAGCTTTACCGCCGACACCTACACAGAGACGCGTACCGACGAAACTCTCACCAGCATGATCCTCGACTGGTACGCACCAGACACACTCTACCTCACCTCAACTGCCGGCGATGTCATTCGCACAACAGACGGCGGCCGTAACTGGACCACCGTCGAACGCGTCAACGACCAGCTCTACTCAGTCATCGTCAGTAACTCCGACAGTCGCATTTTGCTCGCCGGTTCTCGTCGTCATGGCATATTCCGTTCCGTTGACGGCGGTACTAGCTGGACGGAGCTTGGTGACACCCTCAAAAAAGACTTCCGTGATTCCGACTACTTCTACGACTTTGCCCAAACTGCCGACGGCAAAACTATGTACATGAGTACCAAGTATGGCTTGCTAACTTCGGTCGACATTGGCGCCACCTGGACAGAAGTACCGCTCATCACCGCTCACGGCGAAGTCCCAATCCTCGCTCTCACCGTGGATCCAGTGAACGGCGCCAATGTCATGTATGGCACCAGCAACACTTTCTACAGCTCAACTAACGGCGGCACCGCCTGGGCTACCAAGCAATTACCATCCACCCGCGAGGCTTCCATGCTTACTATGAATGGTTCTGTAATTTTGCTCGGCTTAACCCAGCCAAAAAAGTAATTAATCATTGCTTAAAGCCCTAATAACCTGTAAGTTTTGCGAACTATGAGCTTTATATCAGACGCCAAGCCACAATTCGAAAAAGCCCTCGACCATCTAGTCCACGACATTGGATCACTCCGCACTGGCCGGGCTAACCCGAGCCTGGTGGAAGATGTTTCCGTCGAGGCCTACGGTACCTTTCAAGCCCTCAAAACTTTGGCGGCCATTAGCACGCCAGACTCTCGTACTATAGCCATCGACCCCTGGGACGGCAGCATTACCAAGAATATAGAAAGCGCTTTGCAAAAAAGTGACATTGGCATCATGCCGGCAGTAGACGGCAAAACCATTCGCCTCTCCATGCCAATGATGACAGACGAGAACCGTCAACGCATGGTCAAAATCCTCAAGGAAAAATTGGAGGAAGCTCGCGTTGCTGTGCGCCGTGTCAGGGAAGAAGCAAAAAAGAAAATTGAAAAAGAAGAAGGTGTCAGCAGGGACGACATTCGTTCTGATATTACCGAACTCGAAATAGTCGTCAAAGAATATATGACCAAGGTAGACATGATCGGCGAGAAAAAAGAAAAGGAAGTAACTACAATCTAGTATGGCTGATGTCTCAATGGAAAAAATTGTCCAACTCTGCAAATCCCGCGGATTTGTGTTTCCAAGCTCAGAGATTTATGGTGGCTTTGCCGCTGTTTACGATTACGGTCAGCTTGGTGTAGAGCTTGCAAATAACATAAAGTCAGCTTGGTGGAAGGCTATGGTGCAGTACCGCAGCGATGTCGTCGGCCTCGATTCAGCAATTTTCATGAGTCCAAAAGTTTGGGAAGCAAGCGGCCATGTTACTGGTTTTTCTGATCCTCTCGCTGAATGCAAAAGCTGCCATGCTCGTGTTCGCGTTGACCATCTTCTTGAAGAAATTGGCGTAATTGCCGACGAGAAAATGTCGGAGGAACAAATCAATTCTTTGTTTACAGAGAACATGGCCAAGGTTGCTTGTCCAAAATGTGGCAAGCATGATTTTTCGCCCGCTAAGAGTTTCAACCTGCTAGTAAAAGCAAATCTCGGAAACTTCACGAACGACTTAACTAGGGAGCCAGTTTATTTGCGCGGCGAAACTTGCCAAGGCATTTATGTTAACTTCGCAAATGTTCTAACTTCCAGCCGCAAGCGTGTCCCATTCGGTATAGCTCAAATCGGCAAAGCCTTCCGTAACGAAATCACGGCTCGTCAGTTTGTGTTCCGTACTCGTGAGTTCGAGCAAATGGAAATGCAATATTTCACGCACCCAGATCAGGAAATGGTTGAATATGAAAGGTTACGCCAGTTGCGTTGGCAATATTACCTAGACCTCGGCATCAAAGCAGAAAATCTACAATGGCATAAGCATGAAAACCTGGTTTTTTATGCTAAAGAAGCCTACGACATCGAGTACCGTTATCCATTCGGCTTTACGGAATTGGAAGGCGTTCACGCTCGCGGCGATTATGATTTGACGCAGCACTCCAAGTTTTCAGGAACCATGCTCGACTATACGGATCCAGTAACTAATGAAAAATACACTCCTCACATTATTGAATCTTCGGTCGGCGTTGGCCGTACTTTGCTTGCAGTCTTAGTTGACGCTTACACAGAGGAAGAAGTAGAAGGCGAAGTTCGCGTTGTACTTAAATTACCAAAGGCTTTGGCGCCAATGAAAATTGCCGTTCTACCATTGTCTAAAAAAGAAGAACTACAAGGCCCAGCTAATAACATTCTAACCTCCTTGAAGCGTAATTGGATGGTGGACTACGACGAAACTCAATCCATCGGTAAGCGCTACCGCCGACAGGACGAAATCGGCACACCATATTGCGTCACCGTTGACTTCGAAACGCTGAACGACCAAGCAGTTACCGTCCGAGATCGCGATACCATGGCCCAAGAACGCGTGGCCATCGTCGACCTCGAAAATTATTTTAAACAAAAATTGGCGTAACAAATTATGGCTGAAGTAACTAAGCTCAAGAACGGTACTCGCGTCCACCTTGTTCCAATGCTTGGCACCGAAGCCATGACTATTTTAGTTTTGTACAAAGTCGGTTCACGGAACGAGAACGGCAAAGTGTGGGGCGGTTCTCACTTCTTGGAGCACCTCATGTTTAAGGGAACTAAAAAGCGTCCTTCCACCCTTGAGCTCACGCAACTCATTGACCAATACGGTGCTGAATATAATGCTTACACCGGTAAAGATTTAACTGGTTACTACATTAAAATCGACGGCAGTAAAGCAACTATCGCTATTGATGTTTTGAGCGACATGCTCATGAACTCGCTCTTTGACATTAAGGAAATGAAAAAGGAACGCCAAGTCATTATAGAAGAAATAAAAATGTATGAGGAGAACCCAATCATGCATGTCGAAGATTTGCTAGAAGACGCTATGTTCTCTGGCCATGCGCTCGGCAAAAATATCGCAGGTACTGCCGGCACCATGATGGCTATGAAACGCGCCGCCGTTATGGCGTACAAGGAACAGTATTATATTCCAGCAAATACCGTCATAGTTCTATCTGGTAAAGTCCCTACTGACGCGATTGATCAACTAGAGAAATCATTTGGCAAAGCAAAGAATAGAAATATTCAAGCAGTCGGCGCTGCTTTTGAGCTGCCAAAATCTCGATCTGTACCACGCGTTAACCGCCAGGTAAAACCACTCAAGCAAATCCAACTCGCTTTTGGTTTCCCAACTGTTGGGCGCGCTCACGCCGACCAGCCAGCTATTCGCCTCATGGCCTCAATCCTCGGCGGCTCGATGTCTTCGCGCCTTTTCATTGAAGTCCGTGAAAAGCGTGGTCTCTGCTACACTGTTCGCAGTATGGTGGACGCTTACGACGAGGTTGGCACCTTTGTAGTGCGGGCTGGCCTTGACGCTAAGCGCATCAGTCTTGCCTGCGATGTCATAATAAAAGAAATAAAGAAGATGGCTGCCAAAGGCGTTACCGCCGACGAGCTGAAAAAAGCTAAGGATCACGCCGAAGGCGTTATGAAGCTGGCGCTCGAAGACTCCTCCGCCAAGGCCGAGTTTTTTGCCCGTCAAGAATTATTCTTCGGCACAGTCAAAACTCTTGACCAAAAAATCGCCGAGCTGCGTGCCGTCACTGCTGCCGACATTGCTCGCGTCGCCAAAGAGATTCTCGTCATGTCGCGCCTCTCAATTGGCGTCGTCGGCCCCTTCAAAACAGACGCCGCTGTCCTGCAACACATAAAAATATAACTATGAAATTCGTCGTCGGTAATTACAAAATGCAACTAACCTCGCGCGAGACAAGCGCTCTCGTCAGGGGCGTTTTGCACGGCCTTAATCCGGTCGTTGTACTCCCAGAAATAATTATCTGCCCATCGTTTACAGCGCTTCCCGATGTCCAAAAACTAATCAAAAAAACGCCGCTCAACCTGGGCGCACAAAATGTTGCTGCGACGCCACTCGGCGCCTACACCGGTGAAGTTGCTGCTGCTCAATTAGCGGACATCGGCTGCACTTATACCATCATCGGCCACTCTGAACGGCGAGCAGTAGGGGGAACCCCCCCCTTCGCGAAGGGAGGGGAGACAGACGCACAAGTTCACGCCAAAATAACTGAGGCACTAGCAGCTGGCCTAACACCCATCATCTGCGTCGGCGAATCAGCGGCAGAACGAGCAGCCGGGCAGACAGACGCCGTTATTACGCACCAAATAACAAGCGCTATCACAGGCATTTCGTTTCCACGAAAGACGCCGTGCATCATTGCCTACGAACCAATCTGGGCCATTAGTACCAACGAGCAGCCTCAACTTGCCACCATCCACGACATTGTCGAAGCTCACAGTCTCATTCGTCGTCTACTTGTCGGCCTCGGCCTAGCTATCGATGACATCGCTGTACTCTATGGTGGCTCCGTCGACGCTCTGAACGCTCAAGAAATATTAAGTAATCCTGAGGTGGACGGCGTGCTGGTAGGCAGCGCCAGTTTAAAAATTCACGAGTTCAGCGCCATCATTGAAGCTGCTATTACAGCCATGAAAGTAATTTCCGTATGATCCTAGAAATATTTCTCATCGTCGTCATTATCGCCGCCGTCATTTTACTCGGTTGGTTAGCGCTGCGTAAGCTGCCGCAAATTCGCGTGGTTGACCCAAGCTCCAGCCAGGAGACCAAAACCAAGGAACTCAAATACTCCATTCTCAAAACTCGTATGGAACGGGTGAGTGGAGAGCATTTAACTAACATGAAGCGAAATATCTTAGTGCCGCTAGGTAGTAAAATCCAAGATAGTTTTAGGCGCGTTGCTGGAAAGCTAACAGCTATTGAACGCCGTTATTCAGACAAACAAAAAGGCGGAATTGTGACAGCCCATAATCCCGAAATACTGCGCGGCTTAATTAACGAGTCAGAAGTCCTAATTGACGAAGGTCATTACGACGCTGCTGAAAAGAAACTCATTGAAGTTGTCAGCCACGATCCAAAAAATATTCCAGCTTACGAACATTTAGGACGCCTGTACTTACTCAATAAAGATTTCGTTGGTGCTCGCGAAACCTTTAACTTCCTGCTTCGCCTTTCACCAAAAGACGCCAGCGTCTGTGCAGCGCTAGGTGAAGTGGCGGAAGCAGAAGGTAAGCAGGACGAAGCTCTTGTCTCATACAAACTCGCTCTTGACATCAGCCCAAACAACCCAAAATATATTGACTTCTACCTCGACACTGTCATCACGACCGGCGATGTCCACGAGGCAACCACCACCTTGGACCACCTCCGCGCCGTTAACCCCGACAACGCAAAAATTGAAGAGTTTGAGGAACGCATCAAAGAACTCCGCGAAAAAAAGAAAGGTGGCTAAAAGGTAAAAGGGGTCAGGTCTGGAATCGTGAATCGATAAGCATAAACAAAAAATCCCGAAATGAATCGGGATTTTTTGGAGCCGTTGATGGGGATTGAACCCATGACCTCTTCCTTACCAAGGAAGTGCTCTACCACTGAGCTACAACGGCTCGCTTACCCGGCGGTCTTCCGCGCGGGTTCGTAACAAAATGTCTCACCCTTGCTCTCGACACGCCGGCCGCTCACCTCGCCTGCGCTGCGCTTGGCGGTGGCTCGTAACTCGCGCTGACGCGCTCGATTGGGCTCTTGCATGTGTGAGAACGGGGGTAGAATAGCAAGGGTTTTGACTTGCGTCAATGTTAAAATTGGTATAATATCGGCTGGTAATAGAGTTAGCCAATAATTAACTCCGGGATCGTCTAACGGCAGGACAGCGGCCTTTGAAGCCGTGAACCATGGTTCGAATCCATGTCCCGGAACCAATAAAACCCCTGATTTCGGTCGTGGGGTTTTATTGATTCCGGGACCAAGAAAGCCACCTGCGTGGCTTTCGCCGGATTCGAACGCCGGAGCGATATTTCGACACCAGTCGGAATCGCGAGGCGGTGCCCAGCCCGAGGGGAGTGACGACGACCCGAGAGACGCGGGCGAATCCATGCGCAGCAGCGAGGGCATGGATCAAGCCGAAGTGGAGCGAGTTCACTCGCGAGAACGAGGCTTCATACATGTCCCGGTACCACGAAATAACTAGTAAACGGCTAGATAATTCGTTTGACCAATTTCCTATAATATGCCACCATGCTCAGTCCGGTTACGGCGTTTCTGCCATTTCTGCGACTACCCACAAATTCCCTCAGGAGAACAAATGCGACCAACCTACCTCGATACTCTCATTGCCACCGCCGCAGCCAATGTTGCTCGCCTAGCCGCGCTCGGCAACTGGCCGGCAAGCATCGACGCACACAAGTCGATCGTCGACCGTATCCCAACTGGTGAGAACACAGTTGCCCCAGGCTTCGACGCCGGCGTGGCCTGTGTCCTAGGCCTCATCCCCGAGGACAAGCAGCGCCTGTCCGCCATCCTCCACGCCGCCTACACGGAGGAAGCCATCCGCCAAGTTCGCCGCGAGGTCAGCCTTGGCCTAGACACGGAGACCGCCTGGTGGCTCGCCGCCTGCTCAGTCTGTCAGCAGAAACCTGTCGACGCCCGCGACTTCGTGCTTCAGGTCATGACATTCCAGAGTTTGGCAACAGTTCCAGCACTCCGTCAACGGATTGTCAGGGGTGAATTCGAGGACATGAAGAGGCGCTTTTCCGTGGTCGACGGCATCCCGTTCATCACCACTCGTGGCGGTCTGCAGGGTGCCTACTTCCTTGGCCATGACTGGGGCGTGGAGTACAAGCCCAAGTACAGCACCTTCTTCGTCGGTACCTTCCGTCCCTCGCTCGGCCTCGAGGACTTCGCCTTCTCGGGCAAGGTCGACGAGCACGGGCGGCGGCTCTCGGGCCCCGTCAGCGGCAGCCAGCAGTATGTGAAGTGCTGCAGCTTCTCGGAACTGGCCAGGGCGATCGACATCATCCGCGTACATCTTGGCTAGCGGTTCCCATCGCAGTCATAGCAAAACCCCCAGCGTTACGCGCTGGGGGTCATCTTTTTGCGGCGTCGTTCGCTACTCCTTCGGCTCGTACCTGTCGAGCATCTCGGTCAGTACGCGGCGCTGCATCGCGTTCTCAGCCTCGGCCGAGTTCACTTCTGGGGTCTGAGCCAATCTGCCCATCTCTCTCCCAGCTTCCACGAGCCTGGCCCACGGGTTATTGTCGACCCACAGCCATCTCGGCGGCTGCTTGATCGTGATGATCAGTATCGCATCATTGCCGATCACACAATCTGACTCGATGATCCCCTGGGCGTATGACTCATCCACGAAGGCGCGCAGGATTGGGTCGAACTTCAGGCAATTCGCCAGCAGCTGACCCACTCCGTTCCCGTTGTTCGGGACATAGATTCCCTGGTCACCGAACCGAACGCCGATTTTGCCATTGATCAGAGTCAGCCAACGCACCTGTTGCATGATCGGCCCATTCATAAACACCGCGGACAGGAAGGTCTCGTAGAGCTTGGCTGTGCCGTAGTGCCGGATCACACCTTCGGGCAAGCCCTTGTAGTGCATGGCAGAAACCTCAGCCAGGTGCAAAAGGATTTCACGGTAGGTAGGGGGAGTGGTCTGAGACATTTATCACCTCGTAGTCAGCCACCACCATGGCAGCAAAACTACGCTCAAGGTAGTGGAAAGCGAGTCGGTTGTCCAATCTATCCGTTGGTCAATGTTGCCCCAAATCCGTCTGCACGGTACCATAGGGGTATTATGAACATGTCTAAAGTCATCTTGGTAGAAGGCGACAATCGCCGTCGTGCCATACGCGAAGCGGTGTCTGGCCTGGGGTCGGATTTCATTGACATGGTGAAAGCCGCCAGGCGCATTTTCATCAAAGTCAACCTCGAGCATTACGAATTGCCATTGCCAACCACGCATATCGACGCCGTCCGCGGGCTGCTCGACGAAATTCGTCAGTATTCGCGGGTGGACATTCTAATCGGCGACGCCGCCCATTACGGCACAGGGCCAGCCTTCACCAACTTTGGTTACGACCGCTTGCCTGCCCAGTACGAGCACCTCGCCCTCGTGGATCTCAACGACGACCAAACAATTACTGGCCACACTGTACGAGCAGACGGCAGCCTGCAGGAAATTCACCGCTCCAAAACGGTCGGCGATTGCGACCTCCGCATTTCCTTAGCGCCAATGAAAACTCATCGCGACATCGGCGTCAGCCTAGCGGTCGCCAACTGGTCGCTCGGCACCTGGGTCGTGCCACCACGAATTGGTACTCACGGCCGGGTTTGGGCGCGCTTCCCCTGGCTGCAAAACGAAGGCATAACCGCCTATCACGCCACCATTGCGCAATTATTTTCGGAGCTACCATGCCACCTCGCCATCGTCGACGCTGTGCAGGCCATGGAAGGTGCTGGCCCGATTGACGGCACGCCAGTTGCCATGAACCTCGTGCTGGCCGGCCTTGACGCTGTGGCTGTAGACGCCGTTGGCGCCACACTTATGGGTTTTGATCCACCAGAAATCGGTTATCTGGTAAGCTGTAATGAACGCGGCCTCGGCGTCAACGACATGAGCAAAATCGATGTCCCGCCCCTGCAAGTCGAACAGCTGAGGAGACAATTTATACGAACATAAACTCTAACATATCCAATATATGTCTACTTGCATCTTCCCCGGTAAATTCCAACCCTTCCACGAAGGCCACCTCATGGTCGTGCAAGGCATGATTAAAACCTGCGGCAATGTTACTATCGTCATTTGCGACGAGGGCAAATTGACACCCGACGCGCCCTACACGGTAGAGCAACGCCGCGAAATGATCAGCGCCGCCTTACTCGCCAAGGACATTATGGACGCCACCATCGTGGTTGTTCGCGACGGGGGAGAAGACCTCGCCTGGGCCAAGCGCGTACTTGACGAATGCGGTGGTAGCGAGCCGTTTGTCTGGAGTGGCCGCGAGGAAGTCCGGGCTATTTTTGAGGGTTTGGGCGTCCAAACAAAAAAAATCGTGCCAGTACCAGGCATTTCTAGCGACGACATTCGTGCCAAAAAAGCCGCTGGCAACAGCGAATGGCGCAAACACATCCCAAGCGGGGCAATAGATGTGCTAATGTCAGCCAATTAATTGTATTGACCTGGCAAGGCTCAAAAGGTAAAGTTTGAGGACTATGCGTCTACTAGTGACGGGGGGCTGCGGATTTATCGGTTCACATTTCATCCGAACGGTTTTAGCCGAGCGACCAGATTGGGATATCGTCAACCTCGACGCCTTAACCTACGCTGGCAATTTGACAACTACTCTCGACTTCCAAATTCACCCCCGCTATAAATTCTGCTACGGTTCAATTACTAACCGCGAGCTGGTAGACAGCCTCGTGCAAACTGTGGACGCCGTCATCAACTTCGCCGCCGAAACTCATGTTGACCGCAGTATTGTGGATGTCGAGCCATTTATCATGACCAACATTTTAGGTACGCAGCGCTTAATCGACGCAGCCGTCAAATATAACAAACGCTTTCATCAGGTCAGCACAGACGAAGTTTTTGGTTCACTCGAAGTTGCGGATCCTAAGTTTACAGAAGCTACTCCGTACTCGCCGCGCAATCCCTACAGCGCCACCAAAGCTGCTGCGGATCACCTCGTTCGTGCCGCAATAGACACTCACGGCCTCCGCGCCACCATTAGCAACTGCACCAACAACTACGGCCCGTACCTTTACCCAGAAAAGTTTTTGTCCATCGCCATCACCAACTTGCTCGAGAGCAAACCAATCACTATCCACGGTGACGGCAGCCAAGTTCGTGACTGGATTCACGCTCGCGACCACGGCGCTGGCGTTCTTGCTATCCTTGAACGCGGCACGCTGGGCGAAACCTACATGATGGGCGGCAATTCAGAATTGTCAGTGCTGGAGACTGCTAAAACGCTCATTCGCATCATGGGCTTAAGCGAGTCAATGCTCGTCCACATCAACGACCGCCCCGGTCAAGATAAGCGCTACGCCATAGATCATAGCAAAATCACCCGCGAGCTTGGCTGGACGCAACGCCAAACATTCGAGGAAGGTTTGCGCGATATGGTAGAATGGTATCGTAAAAACGAAGCTTGGTGGCGCCCAATCAAGGACAGCTCTATCTACCGTTCTTGGCACACTCAACAATTCGGCAAGTAGAACTTCCTCACCTGGCCTATTTTCGACTCACGCCATCACAAACTCCTTCATCTTAGCATTAACTAAGCTTCAGGAGCTTTGCTCGTCGTTCATCGAAACTAGTCTCAACTGAGAAAGTTCTATAGATAAGGCAATATGAAAATCGAGAAAACCACATTAAATGATGTCGTAATAATTTCACCCGATGTTTTCGCCGACGAACGGGGATCATTTTTTGAATCTTTCAATGCGGAAAAATTTGCCGCCCTCGGTCTGCCAACAGATTTCAAGCAAGATAACCAATCAACTTCCAAGGCTGGTGTCTTGCGTGGTTTGCACTTTCAACTTCCACCATATGCCATGGGCAAACTTGTCCGTTGCAGCCGTGGCCGTATTTGGGATGTCGGCGTCGACCTCCGTAAAAACTCCTCTACTTTCAAACAATGGTTCGGCGTAGAGCTCTCCGCCAGTAATCAGCAAATGCTCTGGCTTCCACCAGGCATCGCTCACGGTTTTTACGCTCTCACCGACTGCGAAGTTGTTTACAAATGCACAGCCACCTTCAACAAGGACGCCGACGCCAATGTTGCCTGGAACGATCCCGCCTTTAACATTACCTGGCCTCTCATCGACGGAGCCTCCCCCTTACTCTCTCCCCGCGACGCCGCCGCCCCCGCCTTCGCTACCCTGGATTTACCGTTTTAAAAATATCCGGGACGACGTCGGACTTCGTCCTAGGCCTGCAAACATTGGAAGGG
>JAGVNL010000026.1 GCA_020053275.1 bacterium | reverse complement strand
CCCTTTCTTTCTCGGTCGGGCATTTAGACGCTCGTCGATTATTATTTGAGGGAATCGACGGCCTTCAAAATGCTATTCCTCGGTCGACGAAAGGGACATTCCGCTCGTCTTCGTTGACTACAGGCTCAATATAAAATGTATGCCAGAACGCGAATTACAGAAGATGGATGAGCGGATACGGGGATTCCAGGGGTATGGTTTGATTCAGTTAATTCATGGCACGGGGAAGGGTAAGACGACGGCGGCGCTGGGGCAGGTAATTAGGTGTGCTGGGGCTGGAAAGCGTGTTGTTATTGTGTATTTTGATAAGGGTGGAGAGTCGCATTATAACGAACGACGAATCCTCGACACAATTCCGAACATAGCGTATGTTGCCACGGGGCGGGATAGAATTGATCCTGTCACAAATCGTTTTGACTTCTCGATTAACGAAGTTGATAAGACGGAGGCACAACGAGGGATCATAGAGATACAGAAAGCGTTGACGAGTGGTGAGTGCGATTTAGTCGTGCTCGATGAGATTAATTCGACTGTTGATCTTGGAATGGTGGAGGAACAGAGCGTGCTAGATGTGTTAGCGAAGAAGACACCGCAGGTTGAAGTAATTTTGACCGGACGGAATCCTCCACAGTCATTCGTCGACCTAGCTCACCTGGTGACAGAAATGAAATTAGAGAAGCATTATTTTTATTCTGGTGTGGCGGCTCGTGCAGGGCTTGATTACTAAAATAAAATAGGTATACTCAACTAAGAAATTATCAAATACAATTTTCAATTCTATATTATGACCATAACTGAAGTAGTTGACGCGCTAAAAAATGATCAAGCGATAGTGGTTGGTGATACCACTTTTCAACCTCGTGGTTTTGACCCAGTTAGGTTGGAAACTGGCGAAACAGTTTATTGGGCAGTTGCTAAGAGCGGTAATTGGCTGTCAATCGATCCAGCCGCAGATGAGATAATTATGTTTGAGGATATTGATGAAGAGTTAGAGCCCGAAGATGATACGGTGGTATATGGCGGGCAGGATTACGAATTCTCTTACGAGGGGAGCGCTACTGTAAAGAGTGAAGATGGCGAGGACATCACGATGATTTTTAGAGAATTTGAATCATCAACTGGTGACCTCATTCGCTTGACTGATAACGAAAACGCTAATGAGAAGAAGGTTTCGGTGGGTTCTAAGCTGACTGATGACGAGTTACAGATGGCTTAGATATGGTACAATGGGGCTAGTTATGGCCTACCAACATAATGTTGAAAATGGAATAGGAAGCTGGCGCATCAAAGCGCTACGCTTCTTTTTTCTGCTGCTGATTGTAGGGATATGTGTTCGTTTATTTGTGCTGCAAGTGGTTGAGGCGTCGTGGTATCAGACTTGGTCGCAGAGTCAGCATGAGATAAGTGAGGAACTTGTGGCAACGCGGGGTAGTGTTTATGTGCAGGACTATGGTGACGAAACTGAATATGCGGTGGCAACTAATGAGTCACGGGCGGTGGTTTTTGCCAATCCTAGTTTAATTAAGGAGCCAATTAATACTGGATTGGCGATTGCTAAGATTTTGCAATTAGCTGGTTGGGATATTTACGGTGTGGTTGCACCTGTAGTGGTGGTCGACCCTGCGGAGATACCTTTGTCAGTAGAGCTAACCGAAACTGAAAAGTTGATAACAAGATTATCCAAAATAGATGATCCGTATGAACCGGTAGCACGAGATGTAAAGCAGGCACAGCTCGATGCTATTTTAGCTTTGCAGGCCCCGGGAATTGATTATGTTTTGAGAGATGCGAGGACATATCCGGAAAAGAATTTTGGTGGACAGATGCTAGGTTTTTTGGGGCAGAAGGATGACGGTAGTCGCCTTGGAATGTATGGCTTAGAAGGTTTTTGGAACGACTTTTTGGCTGGCAGAACGGGGTCTTCTTATGCGCAAGGAGACGCTGCTGGGAACTGGACAGGCGTTGGTGCAAGGAAGGTTATGCCAGCGGTGGATGGCGGTGATTTGCTTTTAACGATAGATAGAACCGCACAATACATTGCCTGTAAAATGCTACGAGAAGGCGTCGACCAATTCCAGGCGGATAGCGGTTCACTGGTGATTGTCGAGCCAAGTACTGGTCGTATTTTAGTGATGTGTGGAGCGCCTGATTTTGATCCGAATAATTATGGCAATGTTAGCAACGCAGTTGATTATAACAACCAAGCTATTTTTGAGCCGTATGAGCCTGGTTCGGTTTTTAAACCGCTCGTTATGGCTGCGGCGATAGATATAGGTGCTGTTTCGCCTAACACAACTTTTAATGATTCTGGTGAGGTGAAGGTTGATGATTACACAATTCGCAATTCTGATTTGAAGGCTCATGGTTTGGTGACAATGACTGATGTGCTTGATGAGTCGCTCAATACTGGTATGGTATGGGTCATGAAAAAAATGGGACGAGATACAATGGAAAACTATATAAAGAAGTTTCATTTTGGTGCGCTTGGTGGTGTTGAGCTAGCTACGGAGGCTGCTGGCACCATTGCGGCGCTCGACGAGCAGGCTGAGGTTTATGCAGCTACTGCAAGTTTTGGTCAGGGTATTACTGTGACACCTTTGCAGTTGGCGAGTGCTTACGCTGCCGTTGCTAACGGTGGGGCACTCATGAAGCCTTATGTGGTGGAAGAGGTGCGATATACCGACGGCACAGTCGATAAACGCAAAGCGGAAAAAGTTGAGCAGGTATTAACGCCGGCAACTGCGACCACGGTTGGCGCAATGCTTGTTTCGGTAGTTGAGAATGGGCATGGTAAACGGGCTGGGGTTAAAGGTTATTATATTGCTGGTAAGACTGGAACCGCGCAGGTTGCTGGTAATGGTAGCTATTTAGCTGGTGTGACTAACGGAACATTCGCTGGTTTTGGACCAGTGAATGACCCCAAGTTTGCGATGGTCATTAAGTTAAATAATCCTAAAACAGTAGAATGGGCAGAATCTTCAGCCGCGCCGATTTTTGGGCAGATTGCCGGATTTCTGCTAGATTATTACGACATTGCCCCAACTAGATCTTTAGAGTAAATTGAATAATGAATATGAAAAAAATTCTATTGAAGTTATTGCAGTTACGAGCTAAAGCGGTCGTTTGTCATTATAAGCCAAAGATAGTTGCGGTCACTGGATCTGTTGGCAAAACTTCTACTCGTGAAGCGGTGGCGATTGCGCTAGCTGGATCATTCGCTGTTAGAACGCCAAGCAAAAATTATAATAATGAGTTTGGTTTGCCATTTGCCATTTTGGGTGAAAAAAACCCCGGTAGAAATCCCGTAGCTTGGCTTGGTTTATTTTTACGCTCGTTTAAGAAAGTTACATTTCCAAATTTATTAGTGCTGGAGTATGGGGCGGATAAGCAGGGTGACATCGGTGACTTATGTGATATTGCAGCGCCAAACATTTCTATCATCACGGCCATCTCGCCAGTGCATTTGGCAAATTATAAATCGTTAGATGAACTGGTAGCCGAAAAACAATCGTTGGCAATGCGCACGAGTAGTGACGGATTAGTCGTGTTGAATGCCGACGATGCTACTGTACTTGCGATGAAGTCATCGATTACTTCGCAGGTTATAACTTACAGTATTGAGAGCGATGAACAGGCGGAACGAGTTACGGCTGAGGTTACGGCTAGTAAGATTATCATTGAGACTCAACCAACCATCTGTACTCGTGCAATAGTTAAAGCGTTTGGGGAGGAAGCGGAGCTGGTACTCAAGAACTGCCTCGGCAGGTCGTCAATCTCGGCTTGTTTGGCGGCGATTGCGGTAGCTCATCAGCTTGGCGTTAGTCTGGCGGATGCGGTTGAGAGACTGAATAAGGGAATGCAACCAGTGGCCGGGCGACTTAACCCGCTGGCTGGGATTCGTGGCAGCCTTATTCTTGATGATTCGTATAACGCAGCGCCAGCGTCGATGAAAGCGGGTTTAGAGGTGCTGCATAGTTTTGTGCCGCACAGGATGGAAATGCGCCGGATTGCGGTTCTTGGCAAGATGGCGGAGCTTGGTAGCATTAGCCGTGATGAGCATATTGCGGTTGGCAAGCGGGTGGCCGAGGTAGCAAATTTATTTGTGGCAGTTGGTGAGGAAATGAAAGACGCGGCGCAGGCGGCGGTAGAGGCCGGCATGGCAGCAGACTGTGTGGTGTGGTTTGCGACGCCGGTGGAGGCTGGCCGTTATTTAGATGCCAATGTGCGGCCTGGCGATATAGTTTTCTGTAAGGGTTCGCAAAGTGCTAGAATAGAAAAAGCAGTCAAGGACATTGTGGCGGATCCACTTAATGCTGCTAAACTGCTGGTTCGTCAGGAAAAATATTGGTTACGGCACTAGCCAGTTTCCAACTCTTCTAAATCTGCTTCGTCGTTAATTTTGTATTCTGGGGTTTTTGATGCGAATAGTTTTTCTTGGAGGGCGTTGCTCTTAGAGCGAAGTTGCCATTCTTCCTTGCGTGATTTGAGAGTGTCTAGGTGAGTATCAAGATCGCGAATGCGGCTCCAGTTGAAGGGGTTCCAGGAGCTCAGCTTAGCTCGTTCGGCTGTAACGGATTTAATTTGATCGATAATTTTTGTTGCTTCGCGACGAACTTTTTCGATTTCTTGGCGTCTGGCGAATTGACTATCTAATTTTGGCACGCCTGCTGCTGGCTTTATAGCTAATCTTGCATTTACTTCTTTTTGCTTTTCGCGAAGTAATTGTAATTCCCGAATGTCGGAATCGGGTGCGTCTTCCATGTTGTTTTCTATAGATTTAATTCTTTTGTTTAGGCCACGGCTATAAACATCGAGGTCTAGATTTTGCAGATCTTTATGTATTTCTGTTTTTGCGAGGTTTGCAATGTCAGCGTCTTGTTGTTTTATGTTATGCAAATAAGCTTCGCGGCCGAAGGTATTTGGTGCAGAATGGACTTCTTTGGCGTGAACGCCACGATAATCAGGGGTTGGTAGCTCACCGATTGTGGGACGGGGTGCTTGCCAGTCGTGGTCGGCTGTGCTTTGGGAAAATTTTTCAGTCATATTGTTTTTATTATACCATGTTTTTGAGGTGTCGGCGGCAGCTAACCCTGAGATTTGCAGCGGCGCGATTTTGCTTAGTGTGGTAATTTTGATCTGTAGATTGTGAATGGCTTTTGGATCGCCAGCTTCCCAGGCAGTGGCTCGTTTGTCAGCTAGGTTATTGTAATAGTCGACGACACGAGTATCAAAATCTAGTTCGCTTTGCATTCTTAGAACATCGTGGAAAACTGTGGTTTTAATTATATCGTCGTTTTCTGATTGACTCCTTTCTATTTGTAGCAGTTTGTTGTGTTCTTCGCGCAATATTCGGTTGCGTTCAGCTACTCGGAGTGTGTCTAATTTATTTCGGTGAGTTCTTGTTTTATCAGCGTCAGGTAGAAATATAATACTACCCTTATCAATATCTATTCTTGGTTGTAGGGATTCGTGGTTCATACTACGAAAAGTATAACATAAAAAGGAGTCTCCCGCTCGCCGAAGCGAGGGGAGACAGGGGTCATGGCCGCAGCAACCCTTCACGGTAGCGGGCGAGCCAGACCTGGTTGTGCAGAACAACCTGACGGTTCGAGGCTCTACTGACGCGCCAGTCGTTGAGATGCTTGAGCTCGCTGATCAGGCGATGGCAGGTGGCGGGGCGGCGGCTGGCCGGGATCTCTACTCGCTTGACCATACGGTCGATGCGCCAGACGACGGTGTTCTCCACCAAGTCGTGGATAGCCACATTGCCCTCAGAGTTGAGCTCCTTGTAGGTACGACTGTTGAACGACCAGCGAGCTAGCGGCTCGTGGTTCAGCGCCGTGATGGCGTTGATGGCACGCTGATCGGCGTCGAGGATCTGTGGACTGAGGCTCTGCCTGTCTCGTCGGTAGTCGTTGAACCAGGTGATGGCGAGGGCAACGCACAGACGGTTGTCGATCCCGCTGACCTTCTTGCTGATGGCCTTGAGGTAGCGCACGATCTTGTTGCAGGTGGTGGCGCGGATGCCCTCGGGGATGAACAGGCCAATCAGACAGGCCAGCTCGTCGCAGATCAGCAGCTCGGCGAGACCCTGCAGGTTGGGAGGCAACTGGCCGAAGGGGACATTGCCGGCCAGCCAGTCGCAACGGGGAGTGTCGGCGAGCAGTGCTAGGTGCTCGAGGACGATGTCGATATACGGGCGAGGCATGAGGCCGTGGAGTTCCAGGCTCGTGTTGTCGTCCTGTGAGGTTGGGTTGGCTGGCTCAGTTTTGACGAGTTCGATGGACATGAGTGCTCCAGGTCGAGTTTTGGCTTGATTGCCAGCAATCGACGAGGCTGAGATTAGCCCATTTTAGTTTTTTGGTCAACTCATTCCACTTAGTGGAAGACGACTCCACTAAGTGGACGCAAGCAATATATTCTGTTAGTCTGATGGTATTGCTATGGATTCCCTGTGGCATACTCAACTCTGTGAGGCTACTTTGCTTATTGACGACATCAAAAGAACTCCTCGAGAAGAAGCCTTCATGGCTCATTTTGCAGCGGTTGCTCGCCGGGTGGTGACAGACATCGTCATCCCCATCGCCTTGCGCGGCGACCCAACCGACACTGGTTGTTGCGTTGCCCTGTGGGAGAAGGTGATCGAACCAATCACGCACTGGAAGCTGATCTGTGTGGTGTCCATCGGCGACATCAGTGCGGACCAGTCGCTGCGCTACGGCTTTCACAGCATCAAGAAGGGGTACAGCCTCAGCTTGTACGACGACCGTGTCCTCAGCTTCGAGATCCAGGACACGAGTAGCCGCAACTCCATGGAGCACATCTACCAGGGTGCTGTTCGTATGGGGGAGTGCGAACGGATCGTCTCGACCTCGGGTTTTGCTTCACCTGTCGACGAGCTGGCGGATCACCTGATTGGCTTGGCACTCGGCTGGCAGGCCATTGATAGTGTCATGGTTGTAGCCAAGATCAGCAACAACCAGGCGGTGTTCGACTATTTCGCTACAGTCGAGGCTGATGGCCAGTAGGCTGCGAACTTCTACCCCGTGCTAGGCGACAGGTACTCCACCCGGAGCGGCCTCGTGTCGTTTCTGGCGTGGGGTCTTGTTTTTATTCTTAGTTTTGCTACACTTCGCACGAAATTAAGAGCATGGCTCTATCGTCTAACGGTTAGGACAGAGGCTTCTCAAGCCTTTAATCCGGGTTCGATTCCCGGTAGAGTCACCAAAAAATACCTGACAGATGTCAGGTATTTTTGTGACTCTACAGCAAGCCAACAGGTCAGCAAATTGCTAGACGATTTTCGATTTTAAAGAGACGGTGCTCGTGGTTGCCGATTTGTGGAAGGATTGATTGGTCAAGGATTTCGCCGATGTCGGTGATGGTTTCGGATCTGGTGTCCTCGATTTTTTTGGTCAGGCGATTTTCCATGGCTTTGTTCATGGCGTACATTTCGTCACGCAGTTCCAGTTTAAAGATGTGGTTATTCTGTTCGAGTAAGTCTTTGACGGTTTCTCGTATCATGCCTGGTACTGTTTTCTGGATTCCCGATTCGATTATGTCAGGTACAGTTTTCTTGATGGCAGCCTCAATCATGCCAGGTACCGTTTTCTTGATTACGGACTCGATCATGTTTGGTACCGTGGCTTGAATTGCGTTCGTAACAATGGTGGATATTGCCACCAAATCTTTTTTGTCCATATTGTAAAGAAACAAAATAAATTAAGTGGGGAGTAGGGGTGAGGTCAAAATAATGTGCTATAATCTTATCATAGATTGGAGGCTATGATGGAGTATTTATTTGTAGAGGTGGGAGTTGTCATGGTGATAGCGGGAATACTCGCAATTTTGGCGTATAAATTAAGGCAACCGCTGATTATTGCATACATTTTGACTGGTGTATTGGTGGGGCCGGGGGTGATGAACTTGGTGCAGTCCACGGATGTGCTTGGTGGCTTGTCAAAGTTTGGGATTGCGCTCTTGTTGTTTATTGTGGGATTGAATCTGAATTGGCGGAGTATTCGTGATGTCGGGCCAGTTGTTCTTATTGGTGGTATTTGTCAGGTGATTATTACTTCCGCGATTGGTTACGGCATTACTACCGCACTTGGGTTTGATACAACGACGAGCTTATTTTTAGGCCTAGCGTTTTCATTCTCGTCAACCATCATTATTGTTAAGCTGCTGTCGGATAAAGACGACCTTGATCGGCTTTACGGTCGGATCAGCGTCGGCATGCTAATTGTGCAGGACATGATGGCCATGTTTGCGCTACTCATGCTTGGTGCTTGGCATGACGGTGGTTCTATTTCGCAAATTGTAACAACATCACTAGTTAAGGGCGTATTGGTAGTTGTTGCCCTTTTCTTATTATCAAAAACGGTGTTGCCGTTATTGTTTAAGTTTGTTGCTCGTTCGCAAGAATTACTATTTTTGGTGGCGCTTGGTTGGTGTTTTGCGGTGGCGTCGATATTACTTAATATTGGTTTTAGTATTGAAATTGGTGCGTTGTTGGCTGGTATTAGTTTGGCAGCTAGTGGATTTCAGCACGAGATTGAAGCAAAGATTCGAACGCTGCGCGATTTTTTTCTCATTATATTCTTCATCGTACTCGGTACTGGGTTGACGCTCGGCAGTTTGCAGGCTTTGCTCTTGCCGGCTGTGGTCATCAGTCTCTATATTCTAGTGGGTAATCCGCTTATCGCTTGGTTACTGATGCGGTTATTAGGCTATCATCCACGAACTGCTTTTTTGACTGGTACGACCATGGCGCAGATTAGTGAGTTCTCATTTATTTTATTGACGGCTGGAATTGCTGCTGGTTTGGTAACGCAGAGTTCGCTTGCTCTAGCTACCATTGTTGCGTTGATTACGATTACGCTGTCGTCATATTTTATTGCTTACAACGAACAGCTTTACGAACACTTCTCTGTTGTTCTGGAACGCTTTGGTCTTGGTAAGCATATTGACAAGCGGTCTGCCGAGGTGGCGGATTATATACTTTTTGGTTATAGCCGCTCTGGCCGTAGGTTGTGGCCGCAACTTAAAAAAATGACAGGCACATCTCTGGTTGTCGATTATAATCCAGTCGTGATTGAAGAGTTGGCGAGTGCTGGTATAGCTGCAATGTATGGCGACGCTGGGAGCGATGATCTTTTGCATTTTATTGGCGTAGCTAGAGCGAAGCTGATAATTTCTACTATTCCTGATATTCTAGTTACTATCGATTTGCTTGATTACCTACGAACTCATCATGCTCACGGGACGATTATCGTAACTGTAAAAAATGCGGAGGAGGCAGCGCGTTGTTATAAGCTCGGTGCAACCTATGCTGTTATTCCGAGTGTGTTAGGTGGCGAGCATTTGGGGCAGTACTTAAAAGAGAAGAAAATTGCAAAAAGCGGTTGGCGGAAGCTCGCGAAGCAGCAAAAAGCGGCCTAAAATGACTATTGACGAAGAATAGTTAGCACTCTATACTATAGACTGCTAATTTGTTTTAGGCGTATGTTGAATGACCGACAAGCCAATATATTACGAGCTGTGGTGGAGGAATATATCCGCACAGCCGAACCAGTGGCCAGCAAAATGATTGCAGATACTCACTTGCCAGCGGTGTCGCCGGCGACAGTGCGCAATGACTTGATGGCGTTAACCGAGGCACTGTTTCTGCTCCAGCCGCATACTTCGGCGGGGCGTGTGCCAACCGAGGCTGCCTACCGCTATTACCTGGACCACTTCATGAAAGTGGAACGAGCGGACAGGATCGCGGCAGAGCTGAAGGTCGCCGTCGGACAAGCGTCGACGAGTGAAGAAGTGTTGCGCGCTGTCAGTCGAGCATTGTCCTCGATGAGTGGCGAAACAGCCTTTGTGGCGAGTGACAATCACGCCACGCAGTACACGGGGTTATCTAACTTGATGCGTAAACCTGAGTTCGAGGTAGAAGGTCATCGTGAAGAGATTGCTGACGCGATTGATCGGGTAGATAACGCGGTGGACGCTTTACTAAAGCTAGCGCAAGAGGATGTTAGAGTGTGGCTGGGGAGTGAGAGTCCCATAAGTGCGGAGATGGCTACGGTCGTTGTTCGTGTGCGACTGCCCGACGGGAGTGTTGGTTTGCTCGGACTGCTCGGGCCGTTACGAATGAAGTACGGGCGCAACATCGGTTTACTGCAAGAAGTGAAAAAAATGCTTGATAGTAATTTTACAGATGTATGACCGATCAAAATTTAAACGATGACATTGTAAATACCTCTCCAGGTATGGAGGGGCTAGGGGAGGATGTAAATAATGAGGGTGCTGGCTCGCCAGTAGGTGGGTCGACGCCAACTTTGGAAGAACAAAACGCTGAATATCTCGCAGGTTGGAAACGAGCGCTCGCCGATTACGAGAATTTGCAGAAACGAAACTCGGAAGCGCGAGATGACGATCGACGACGAGTCCGCATCAACATGGCGCAAGAGTTACTGCCGGTTGTGGATAACTTTGATCAGGCGATCAAGTTTGCGCCAACTGAAGTGCCAGATAATCTCAAAAGTTGGTTTGCTGGAATAACACACATCGCTCGGCAGTTTGAGGAAGTGCTTAAGACGCTCGGCGTTGAACCAATCAAAGCCGTGGGCGAACCGTTCAATCCTAACATTCACGAATCTGGTGGGAGTAAGTTTGACGAGGCTCGGCCAGAGCATGAAGTGGTCGAGGAGCTGATTAAAGGCTGGAAGCTCGGCGAGATTGTGCTAAGGCCATCGAAGGTGATTGTGAACGAAAAACTAACGAGTTAACTACCCGGCGGAGCTGGGCAGGCCCATCTACATTCTACTATCTACAAACTACTAACTTAAAAAATATATGAGCAAGATTCTTGGTATCGACTTAGGAACAACCAACAGCTGCATGGCCATTATGGAAGGTGGTCAGCCAAAGGTTTTGGAGAATAAGGAGGGGATGCGCACTACGCCGAGTATAGTTGCGGTGGCGAAGAATGGGGAAAGATTGGTTGGTATGCCAGCTAAAAGGCAGGCGGTGACGAACCCAAAGAATACGCTTTATTCGATTAAGCGTTTAATTGGCCGACGGTTTGGCGACGAGGAAGTGCAGCGCGACATTAAGTTGATGCCGTACGCCATTGTTAAGAAGGGCGAAGGTGTGGCTGTGACGCTCGGCGAGAAGGACATGACGCCACAGGAGATCAGCGCCATGATTTTGGGCAAGATGAAGGCGGACGCTGAAGAGCGTACTGGTGAGACCATTACTGAGGCCGTCATTACTGTTCCAGCTTATTTTGACGACGCGCAACGCCAGGCGACTAAGGACGCTGGTGAAATTGCCGGCCTCAAGGTTTTGCGCATTATTAATGAACCTACTGCCGCGGCTTTGGCTTACGGCTTCGATAAGAAAGTTGGCCAGAAGATAATGGTTTACGACCTTGGTGGTGGTACTTTTGATGTTTCCGTGCTTGATGTTAGCGAAGGCACAGTAGAAGTTTTGGCGACGAATGGTGACACTCATTTAGGTGGCGATGACTTTGACTTGCTCATCATGAAATATATTCTTGAAGAGTTTAAAAAGTTGGAAGGCGTGGATCTGTCTGGCGACGCTTTGGCCATGCAGCGTATTAAGGACGCGGCTGAACGCGCCAAGATTGAACTCTCCACCGCGCAGGAGACTGAGGTCAATCAACCGTTTATTACTTCCAGCAACGAAGGCCCTAAGCACTTGGTACTCAAGATTTCTCGCTCGAAGTTGGAGGAACTTGTCGCTGGTTTGGTTGAGCAAACATTTGGCCCAGTGCGCAAGGCACTCGAGGATAGCAAGATGGACAAGGGTAGTATTGCGGAGATTGTAATGGTGGGTGGTATGACCCGTATGCCACTTGTACTTAAGAAGGTGGAAGATTTTTTTGGCAAGAAGCCAAATGTCAGCGTCAACCCAGACGAAGTTGTGGCCGTTGGTGCGGCTGTGCAAGCTGGTGTGTTGCAAGGTGACGTAAAGGATGTGTTGTTGCTAGATGTCGCTCCGTTGTCGCTCGGTATTGAAACCATGGGCAGCGTCATGACCAAGCTCATTGAACGCAACACCACGATTCCTACAAGTAAGAGTCAGGTTTTTAGTACAGCGGCGGACAACCAGCCAGCCGTGACGATTCGCGTCGCCCAAGGTGAACGACCAATGTTTGGCGACAACAAGTTGCTCGGCCAGTTTGATCTCTCTGGTATTCCACCAGCCCCTCGTGGTACGCCACAGATTGAGGTTAAGTTCGATGTTGATGCAAACGGTATTCTTCATGTTTCTGCAACGGATAAGGGAACAAATAAAACCCAGAACATCACCATCACTTCGTCATCCGGTTTGAGTAAGGATGAGATTGCCAAGATGACTGCCGACGCTGAAAGTCACGCTGAGGAAGATAAGAAGAAGCAGGAATTGATTGAGACTCGAAACTTGGCGGACAGTATGGTTTACACGGTGGAGAAGATGCTCGCTGACAATAAGGACAAGGTTAGTGAGGAAGATAAGAAGATTCTCGACGAAAAGATGGTGGCGGTGAAAGCTGTGAAGGACGGCGAGGATGTTGAGGCAATCAAGACTGCGGCCGACGCTTTGACCACGGAAGCACAGCGCGTAGGGGCGGCTTTCTACAAACCAGCAGATGGTGGTGCAGGCCCGATGCCAGATATGAACGGCGGCGAACCGAAGCCCGAAGAAGGGCCAAAGGATGCGGAGTTTAAGGACGCGCCAAAAGAATAATTATGACATTTAAAGAAACTATCGGCGTAATAGTTGCAGCTCTCGCAGTTTGCTTTGTTATCTTTTGGGTTGCAATTCACAACGACAATAACTTCGTGAAGGATCTACCAACTACAATAGGTTCAGAAAATGATACACCGACTTCAACTGGCGGTGTAGATGATCATCAATTTAGCGAAGGCAGCTGGTATAAGCTCGACGGTGTCTACAATGTTACGATTGGTCAGTTTGGTTTCCAAATGACCATGAGTAAGCCTCGTAGTGCAGAGGTACTTGATCAACCAGGTACTGTAGTTGATCTTACATTTACCGAGTTCGAAACAGGTCGAGTGACAAAACTTACTCGTGAATTCGTCAATGATCCATTGTGGTTTGACTCATCAATTCAGAAAATATTCGAGATCGATGAAGACCGGACTACTGGCTACAACATACCGTACGATGAAACAACGGGTAGTGATCCATTGCGCCCAGAGTTAGAGTATTCTGGCCCAGGTTTGTACTTCTGGATTTATGGTGGTCTTTATTATTATGATTTTGTGACAGGCAATATTGGTCTCGATCTACCTAACTCACCATAAGCTAATACATGAACCCATTAAAAGAATACGCTTTGCTCTGTGAGTTTCTGACGCAGTCGACCAACGGGCTCTATACTTATGCTCATGTGTTTGACCGGACGAATACGGTGGGTGAAGGGCCGATTACGCTTAATGGCTTTTTGGCCGTGAGATTGCGCGATGTACCAGTGGATGCCAACCTGGAGATTTATATTACGGACGAAAAGAATGTGTTGGTAGACAAGAGTAGCGTGTTCAAGCAAGCAGTGAAGGGGCCGCAAGTGCACATCATCGCCAAGATGCACGGGTTGAAGGTGGATAAAGCAGGCGAGTATCGTTTTGCAGCGCGTATTGACGGCGGCGAACCTATTGCTCTTTGCAACTGGGTCGCAGAACGGAAGACGGAAGTAGCGAAATAATATGACCAACACTCAAACGCCTAATAAGCAATTATGGGTGATAAAAGGGTTACTTGGAATGGCGTCATTCGCTATGTGGCTGTTATCGTTTAGGTTTATTAGGCGTTGGGTGACTGGGAGGATTGATGTAAAAAGAGGAGTTAAGATAGTTGAGGGTAAGATTGTGGATTAGAAAGCTCTCGTCAACGCGAGACCCGGCGGAGCCGGGCAGGCCCAACTACATACTACCAACTACAAACTTGTACCTATGTCTAAAGATTACTACGCAACGCTGGGAGTGAGTAAGTCGGCGAGTGCTGATGAGATTAAGAGTGCGTTCAGAAAATTGGCGCATACGCACCACCCAGATAAGGGAGGTAAAGAGGAGAAGTTCAAGGAGGTGAATGAGGCCTACCAGGTGCTTGGTGATGCTGAAAAGCGCACTAAGTATGATCAGTTTGACAGCGCGGCGTTTGATGGTAGCGGTGGCGGTAATCCGTTTGCTGGTGGTCAAGGTGGCTTCCAAGGTTTTGACCCGAGTATGTTTGGCGACTTGGGAAGCATGTTTGGTGATATGTTTGGTGGCGGGGGAGGTGGCGGTCGACAGAAAGGCCAGGACTTGGCGGTGCAAGTGACATTGTCGTTTAAGGAGGCCGTGTTTGGTGTCGAAAAAGAGATTACGCTCAACAAATCTTTTAGTTGTGAGCGCTGTGGTGGCGTGGGTGCAGAGCCTGGAACGAGCCTTAAGAAATGTAATACTTGTAACGGCCAGGGCCATGTAATTGGTCAGCAGCGCACTGTTTTTGGCACCATTCAAACACGAAATGCTTGTAGCGCTTGTCACGGTCGCGGAGAAATGCCCGAAAAGGTTTGTGCTGTTTGTGCTGGGAAGGGCGTACAGCAAGGCAAGAAGTCGGTGCGAGTGGAGATTCCGGCTGGCGTCGACAATGGCATGCAAATTAGAGTACGCGGGCATGGCGAGGCACTTGGTGCTGCCGGTGAAGCTGGAGATTTGTACCTCCAAGTAAGGGTGCAACCAGATGCTCGGTTTGTGCGCGAAGGTGATAATATTTTTGTGACGCGGCTTGTTGGTTTTACTCAGGCGGCGCTTGGTTGTGAAGTAGAGGTTGATACAGTGGACGGCAAGGTGAGCATGAAGATTCCAGCTGGTACGCAGTCTGGTGAGGAACTGCGACTACGCGGCAAGGGTGTGCCACAAGGTAGAGGACGAGGTGATCAGATAGTCACTATTCAGGTGGTGACGCCGCGTAAGCTCGATAAAGAACAACGAAGGTTACTGGAAGAACTGGAACTGAATGAGAAATAAACTACCAACTACTAACTACCATCTACCAACTCTAAGTATGCTATACTTTCCTCACCATGGAGGTCTTGCATACATTAGTGGCTGGCGTACCAGTTGATGTTGGTGCGGTCGTGATTTTGTTTGGAGTGCTGTTGTTTTACAACTACACTATCGGTAAGTACAGGATCATCATGCTGCTCGTGGCGTTGTACTTGGCTGGGGCGGTTATTTTGTTGGCGCCAGTCCTGGCCATGCTGAAAACTTTAATACCAATTCCAAGTTTATGGTTGTCGCTCGGTTTATTGGCTATTATGACGGCGCTCATGATGTTCGTTTTGGCGCGCAGTACTTTTTTTGACGATGTATATAATCCGCATGGCTGGCGCGTAGCTGTTTATTCGTTATTGCAAGTGATTGTAGTTGTAGTCATTTTGGTAACTATGCTGCCATTAGCAGTAACTGGTGACTTTTCACCAAACTTTGCTCGGGTCTTTATGGATCCGATTATTCGTTCGATTTTAATTTTTGCGCCGTTGGTTACGATGGCCTTGTTGCGCGGTTAGTGTTTTTTCATTAAAGTGTGTCTATTATGCAAATATTTCTTCATAACACATTAACTAAGGCGACTGACGAGTTTGTACCAATAACACCTGGAAAAGTTGGTCTTTATGTTTGTGGCCCGACTGTTTATGCCAGAGCGCATGTGGGGAATTTACGCTCTTATATTTTTGGCGATACTTTGCGTCGTGTGCTACAAGCTAATGATTTGAGCGTTACGGAGGTGATGAATATCACTGATGTTGGCCATTTAGTTGGTGATGGCGATGAGGGTGTGGATAAGTTGCAAATGTCGGCGGACAAGGCGAGCAAAACGGCGTGGGATATTGCAGCTGAATACACTAGACTATTTGTTGACGATATAAGACGGGTAAATATTGAAACGCCACATGTCATGCCTAAGGCGACGGATCACATCGCTGAGCAGATTGCCTTAATTGAGGCAATGGAAGCGAAAGGTTTTACTTACGCAACTCACGATGGGATTTATTTTGATACTGCCAAGTTGCCAGAGTACGGCCAACTATCGGGTCAGAAAAGTGAAGAGAAGGAGGCAGGTGCTCGGGTGGGCGTCAATGCAGAAAAACGCAATCTGAGCGACTTTGCTTTGTGGAAGTTTTCGCCAGAAGGTGAACAGAGACATATGGAATGGGAGTCGCCGTGGGGTAAGGGTTTTCCGGGTTGGCATTTGGAATGCTCGGCGATGAGCGAAAAATATTTGGGTGTGCCTTTTGATATTCATACGGGTGGCGTCGACCATATTGCTGTGCATCATGAGAATGAGATTGCCCAAACGCTAGCAGCTCGTGGTGTTATGGAGGCCAATTATTGGCTGCACAACGAATTTGTCTTGATTGATAACGGAAAGATGAGCAAGTCGCTTGGTAATGTGTATTCACTTGATGATTTGCAGGCTAAAGAAATTTCGCCGTTGGCTTTCCGTTATTTTATACTTGGCGCGCATTACCGAACGCAGTTGAACTTTACTTGGGAGGGTGCGGAGGCTGCGCAGAATGCGTTAAATAATTTAGTCGACATGGTTCGCGACTGGCAGAAGCCGAGTAGTGTGGATAGTGGGGTGATGGAGACATTCATGACGGCGGTGAATAATGATTTGGACACGCCAGCTGCTTTGGCGATAATGTGGAATTTTGTGAACAATGGTGCCATTGGTACTGATGTGAAGGCGGCGACGGTTTTGAAGATGGATGAAGTGTTTGGTTTGGCGTTGGAAGATGTGGTTGCTAGGCCGGTCAGGGTGAGTGATGAAGCACAGAAATTACTTAAAGAACGAGAATTAGCACGAATTGCTAAGGATTGGGAGAGGTCAGATTTACTACGCGATGAGTTGTTTGGGTTGGGCTATGCGGTTCAGGATAGTTCGAGTGGTCAGAAGCTGCGTGAGCGACGATAGCGTGGTATAATGTTGCCATGAGTGATGAAGTAATGGAAAAGTTAGGCGTCAATATGCTGAACCCGGAAGTACCGGGCATTGTTGAGGCTCAAGAGGTGGAACAGGAATCGTTGGGTCGGGAGGGGGAAGATAGTGGTGTTGAGAATGTTCCGGAGGAGGAACAGGCACCGGTAACAGTTCCAGTCGCTACGACAATTTCTGAAGCTCCTGTTGTTTTAGCTAAGGATGAGATTCTGAAGGGCGTTGAGGATATATTGTCTAAAGGTATAGCTGATTTGTATAAGAATTTAGCGGAAGATAGAAAACCAAAGTTTAGAGCGAAGGGTGAGGAAGTTGCGCACAAAATAAGGGAGATGATTGCCAAAGGAAAAATAAAGGTTCACGCCGTACTTAAAATGATTAAGGAGTGGCTGCACAGTATTCCTGGTATCAATCGGTTTTTCCTTGAGCAGGAGGCTAAGATTAAGACAGATCTTATTATCGCTTACGGTGAAGGCAAAGCTCACCATAGCATGAACGCAATATAATGTGCTTCCAGGCTTATTTCTCATTGCAGGCGAAGTAGCAACTACACAGTATGTTGCAACCGGTGGCTCGTCCATTTGGTTGCGTTTAATAATTGCTTTGCTGATTGTTGGGGCAATAATTGGCGGTATATTTCTGTTGCGTTACAAGATGCATCGCAGGTTTAGACAGCAGGGAGGCAAGCATACCAACATTACATTACTAGTAACCATTCCTCGGTACCGCAACCAAGAAGAAGCTAAGGGTAATGAAACAGCACAAGTTATTAAGGAGTCGATTGCTATTGCGGAAACTTTTTTTGCGGCTATTGGTGGCGTAAAACCACATCATGGTTTTGGTATTCATGCTTGGTTTGCTGGGAGAACAGATTCCATTGCATTAGAAATTGTAGCTCATAACAAGCTCGTTTCTTTTTACATTAATGTACCGCGCAACATGTATGATTTTGTGCAGCAGCAGTTGCACGCTCAGTATAGTGACGCCAGCTTGAAGGAGGTTGAGGATTATAATATTTTTTCAACTACTGGCATTGTTCTCGGCGGCTATTTAGAGTTGAAACGAGAGTCTATTTTCCCTCTCAAGACTTATAAAGAAAATGATTCAGACCCGTTGAATTCATTAACCAATGCTTTGTCTAAGGTAGAAGAAGGCGATGGTTTGGTAGTACAATATATTATTCGCCCAACTCACCATAATTGGCGTGAACTGGGTACTAAGATTATAAGGAACATGCAGAATGGCATGTCGCTTGAAGAAGCGAAAAAGGGTAAAACTGTTGGTAGCTGGTTTGCGAGTAAAGAAGATATTGAGAAACAAAAGTCTGAACGAAGAGATCAAAAACAGTTGTCACAAACGGAATCTAAGATGTTGGAGGGAGTTGGAAATAAAATTTCTAAGGCCGGAATGGAAGTAAATATTCGCATCGTTTCTTCGGCGAAATCCGCTCAAATGGCGTTGGCGAACCTAAACAATGCATTGCAAGCGTTCGGTCAATATAACATTTATGAGTATGGTAACTCCTTGCAGAAGGTGTTGCCGCTCCGCAAGCGCCGTTTAATCGAGCACTTCATTTATCGTACTTTTGCCAGGTATCAGAAAATTATTTTGAATACCGAAGAAATGGCGTCTATGTGGCATTTGCCGTTGCCAAGTACTGATACGCCGAATATTTTGTGGATGATGGCGCGTGTCGCCCCGGCCCCAACTAACACGCCAACTGAAGGTTTGCGTTTGGGTACCAACACCTATCGCGGCGCTACAAAACCAGTATTTATCAAAGACGGTGACCGCCGTCGCCACATGTACATTATTGGTAAGACTGGTTCTGGTAAGTCTGAGTTTATTAAGAACTTGGTTATTCAAGATATTATTGCTGGTAAAGGTGTTGGTGTTATTGATCCGCACGGAGACTTGGCAGACGGCATAATGGAGCTTATTCCAAAAGAACGATACGATGATGTTGTTTACTTCAACCCAAGCGATACCGAACGACCAATGGGCTTAAACATGCTGGAGGCACCAAGTGAGGACATGCGCGACTTTGCGGTGCAGGAGATGATCAGCATCTTCTATATGTTGTTCCCACCGGAAATGATCGGCCCGATGTTTGAGCACTCCATGCGTAACTTCATGCTTACCTTGATGGCGGACCCGACTTACCCTGGTACGATTGCAGAAATCCCACGCATGATTGCGGACGACGCTTTCCAGAAGGAGTGGATTGCTCGTGTTAAGGACCCTGTTGTGCGTAGTTTCTGGGAGGATGAGCAGGCCAAGACTAGTGACTACCACAAGAGTGAAACCATGGGATATCTAGTGAGTAAGGTTGGTAGGTTTGTGGAGAACGAGATGATGCGTAACATTATCGGTCAAAGTAAATCCGCCTTCAACTTCCGTGAAATAATGGACGAGGGTAAGATTCTTTTGGTCAATTTGTCTAAAGGTAAAACTGGCGAAGTTAATGCGTCGCTGCTTGGTTTGATTATTGTGGCCAAGTTGCAGATGGCGGCTTTTGCTCGTGCTGATATGGAGGAGAGTAAACGCAAAGATTTTTATCTTTATGTCGACGAATTCCAAAACTTCGTGACGCCAAGTATTGCTACTATTTTGTCCGAGGCTCGTAAGTATCGTCTTAACTTGATCATGGCGCACCAGTATATGGGCCAGTTGGTGAAGGACGGCAAGAGTGAGATTCGTGATGCTGTGCTCGGCAATGTGGGCAGCATGTTTGTGTCGCGTGTCGGCCCTGATGATACCGAGGTACTGGAGAAAGTGTTTGAGCCTACATTTTCTGCTTACGACCTGATGAATAATGAGGCGTTAACATGGAATTGTAAGATTATCATCGACAACGCTCAGGGTAAGCCGTTTACACTTCGCGTCGACAATAAACAAGAAGGCAGTCCAAAAGTTGGCCAGGCTCTCAAAGAAATTTCTCGTTTGCTTTATGGTCGCGACAAGAAGATTGTGGAGCGCGAGATTGCTCTGCGTTCTGGCGTCGGTGTGCCTAAACAAGTGCAACCAGTTGTCCCCCTGCCTCCGGTTGGCCTGTAGCTTGAATTAGGGTAGGATAGGGGTCTATGAGTGAGACATTGTATAGAAAATATCGCCCGGCTAGGTTTGAGGATGTCGCTGAGCAGGAACATGTTGTAAAAACTATTCAGAACCAAATAGCCAGCGGTACATTGGCGCATGCCTATTTGTTTTCGGGTTCACGAGGGATTGGCAAGACCACCATTGCTCGACTACTTGCAAAGGCTGTTAATTGTTTAAATCGAAAAGAAGGTGAGAGTGAGCCGTGTGGTATTTGCGATCACTGCTTGGCTTTTGGCGATGGACGGTTTTTGGATACAGTAGAAATTGATGCGGCGAGTAATACGGGTGTAGATAATGTGCGGGAGAATATAATTGAGAATGTGCGGTTTGTGCCGCAGCAAGGGAAGTATAAGGTTTTTGTTATAGATGAAGTTCACATGCTTTCTGCGTCTGCGTTCAATGCATTATTGAAAACACTGGAGGAGCCGCCAGCTCATGTCATATTTATATTGGCGACGACTGAACTACATAAAATACCAGCGACGATTGTTAGTAGGTGTCAACGGTTTGATTTTCATAAGATTGCTGCTCCCGAGATGGTAGCTCGTTTATTATCAATTTCTAAAAAAGAGGGCGTTGAGGTGGACGACGAGGTCTTGCGGGTTATCGTCAAGATTTCTGAAGGGTGTTTGCGTGATGCAGAAAGCTTGCTTGGCCAAGTTTTGTCACTTGGCGATAAACACATTACGGCCTCGTTAGCCTCTTTGATTTTACCCGTAACTACAATTACGCTTGTTCGTGAAATTATCGATTTGTTAGTGAAGAAGGATGTGGGTGCTACACTCGATAAGATTAGTGCGTTCGTGGTTGATGGTGGTTCGATCAAGCATTTTACTGACGAACTTATCGAAGAAGTCCGTGAGGATTTAATGAACTCGATCTCCGGAAAGCAGGCAGTATTTGAGTCCGTTCAGGCCAGGCGATTGCTTGATTTGTTGTTGACTGCTCGTGGTAGACACTCGTTGTCGGCTTTACCTCAATTACCGCTAGAGCTGGCGTTGGTGGAGTTTATGCTTGGCGATGACTCGGTAGTGCGGGAGACTGCGAACCTGCCTGTTTCGTCTAGTATTGCAGCGATGCAACCGAACGCAGCTACTGGTAATATTGGAGGCTTAGTAGCACCTCGTTCGGCATCTGATGTTAAAATCGTTGCTGTTGAGGCTTCGTTACCGCCATTGAATATCGCTGATAACATAAATAGTGTTATGCCGATTACATTTACGCTGGCAGAAATTCAAGATAAATGGGAGCGCTGCTGTGACAAAGTAAATGATCTAAATGTCTCGTTGCCGATTACTTTGCGAACTGGCAAGCCGATTGCGATCAATGGTTCTAAACTAACCGTTTCTTTTCCGTATGCTTTTCATGCCGACGCCCTGAAGGACGCTAAAAATTTGCGTTTGCTTGAGGACGCGATTGCTGGTGTGATGATGCAACGGCCGATTATTGTGACGGAGGTTGTGGCAGCGTCTGCCAAAGAGGAAGCTGCTGTAGCATTACTTACGGATGCATTTGGCGGAAATGTTGTTTAGCTTTTTCAACATCTGCTAGTATTTTTGTTTTGAGCTTTTCTAGGTCTGGTTCGGCAACTATCTCACTTATTTTTTCACCGATGTCGACAGTTAAGGTCTCTCCGTATAGATTGAGATTTGTATTAAGTAAATGTACCTCGAATTTGTTTGTGGATCCGATTCCATAGCAAATAATAGATGGATATGAAGTACCGTTGAAGCTTGTGTGGCCAATGTAGACGCCAGAGTTTAGACTTAATGGTTCGTTGATAATAAGATTGGCAGTTGGTATGCCGAATACTTTGCTGGCTATTCCTAAGCCAGCGGTTACTGTACCTCGGATTATCATAGTGAGAGGTTAGCCATTTCGAGTGCCACGAGTGCAGCTTCGGTGCCGCGGTTCATGGGGCCAGTGCTTGATCGCTCCACCGCCTGTTGCTTGTCGTTCACAGTTAGTACGGCGGCGATTACTGGCACGCTGTGTTCGATTATAATATCCTTCATCGCACTGTATACGGCGCTTGCCAAGTACTCGTCGTGCTTGGTAGAACCGCGAATAATACAACCGAGGCAGATAATTGCGTTGTAGGTGTTTTGCTTGGCGATAACATTGGCGGCGTGAATGATTTCAAACGAGCCAGGAACCTCGATAACTTTAATTTTGTCGTCGGTGACGCCAGCCTGGTGTAGAGCCTCAACAGCACCGTTTAATAAGCCTTGCGTAATTTCCTCGTTGAATCGCGCGCGAACAATCGCGACGCGGATTTTGCCGCCGTCTAATTCCTTAAAAGTATTATGATCCATATAGCGAAAGAGTACGGTTTTTTAGTAAAATCCGCAATAAGTGTCTAATAGTAGACAAAAAACCAGCCAGAGGCTGATTTTTTGTTGGTTCCGGGACGTGGATTCGAACCACGGTACCCTCCTCCAGAGGGAGGTGTCCTGCCGCTAGACGATCCCGGATGAATCTATGTATTGCGAGAGGAAGATAACATTTTGGGGGGTTAGCGTCAATTACTCAATCATCCTCCGTTTCGGTAGTGGCTTGGCGCGTTTGAGGCCGACGGTGGCGACGCGGTGTTCGATGAAGTCTACCACCTTGGCGGCGACGGGGATATTAGTTGCTTTGCTGATACCTTCCAAGCCGGGGTTGCTGTTAACTTCGATAATTTTTGGGCCAGAGTTAGTGCGCAGAATGTCAACGCCAGAAATGTCTAGGCCGAGAATTAGGGAAGCTTTAATGGCGAGCTGTTGCTCGAGCTTTGTTAGGATGACGCTGCCAACACTACCACCTTTGTGAAAGTTGGCGCGGAACTCGCCGTCCTTGGCAACGCGTTCCATGGCGGCGACAATTTTTTTACCGCAGACGAAGGCGCGGATGTCTTTGCCTTGAGCTTCGGCAATATATTCTTGGAGTTTGATTGGACCTCGTTCTTTTTTAGTTAGGTAGTCGACGATTGGGGAAAGTGAACGCATGCTTTCTGCAATGAAGACGCCGGTGCCGTGTGTGCCAAAAATTGTTTTGATAATAACTGGGAAGGTAAACTCGGCAGCAGCAGCTGCGATTTGTGCTGGATTAGCTACGACCAGTGTTTTTGGTACAGGCACGCCGAAGTAGTCGAGCATCTGCATGGTACGAATTTTGTTTTTGGCACGGAAGACTGCTAGGTAATTATTTATTACAAAAAATCCTGCGAGTTGAAACTGCTTAATGATGCTAGCGTTAATACTAGGGTCGCCGGTAAAGCCGGGACGAACAAGAATTACTGCAAAGTCGGCTGGTGTGATGTTTTGGCCTTCGTAGGAAATGCGTTTACCGTTGCCAAAAACGAGACCAACATTATTGCTGTACAGGAAGGTGACTTCGTGGCCCCGTTTTTTTGCTTCTTTGGCAATACTAAGCGTACCAACCGCTAAGGCTTTTTTTGTTTTGCTGAATGTGAGGATACCGATCTTCATATAATAGTTTTGGTAGTGTTATGTGCGGCGAGGAATGCGTCAAGTATAGCTGTCAGTTCAACCTTGGTCGAGGCCGTCATCATACTTTGTTTATAGTCCTTCATGTGAGGCTGGCCCTTAAAGTACCATGAGAGATGTTTGCGGAATGTTGGAACTGACGATTCGCCGTATTGTTCAAGGTGTAAATCGAGATGGCGACGGACGACGCGCAGTCGTTCACTGATAGTTACTTGGGTGATTGGCAGGCCAGCTAACACCTCGTTTATCTGGGAGAAAATCCAGGGGTTGCCGAGCGCACCACGAGCTATAAGGACACCGTCGGCGTTACTTTGCGCAAGTGCCTCAACCACTTTTTCTGCGGTGTGAATGTCGCCGTTGACGAGGACTGGAATGCTGACAGCTTTTTTTACCTCGCCGACTTGGCGCCAGTCCGCTACGCCGCCATAACCCTGTACTTTAGTACGACCATGAACGGTGATCAAGTCGGCACCGGCGGCTTCCAAAGCTTGCGCAAAGGCGACGCAGTCGTTTGGATTGCTCCAACCAAGACGGATTTTTACAGACAAGGGGACGGTGATGGCCGCCTTCACGGCACGAACGATGTTGCTCGCTAGTTCCATATTCTGCATTAGTGCAGCACCATTAAAATTGTGCACGATTTTGTAAACTGGGCAACCCATGTTGATGCCAAAGCCCTCAGGGTGATGTTCTGCTTCAATCATTTTTGCAGCGTTGGCCATGGATACCGGATCGCTACCAAAGAGTTGTTGTACGAGCGGCCGTTCGGCGTCGTTGATTGCCGTCATTTCTAAAGTTTTGTTATTGCCGCGTACAACAGCTTCCGCCGAAACCATTTCTCTGAAAACAATGAGCTCATTGGATCTCTTTTTGGTTGCAGCGGGTCCTGTCTGACTCGCACCCTCCGAGTCGCTAGTTGCAGAGGCTGCAACGGCGCGACCCGCAGGGCACCTGCTCGTCGCCACCCGCTGTGACGAAGCCTCTAGTTCGAAGCGCTGATTATCTGTTACTTCTTTTACAACCTGACAAAAGGCGGAGTCGGTCATGTCTGCCATCGGTGAGAGGGCGATAATCGGACGAGGAATTGATGACCAATTAAGGGCTGACATAAGCGAGAATAATAGCAGATTTTAGCGTTCCTGGCAAGCTGTTCGGTCTACCCCGCCTCTCATGCTATACTAAGGCTACGATAATTGATTATATCTTATGACTGAAGATGAATTGTTCGAGCAGATTGTGGAACGAGGAGAGTTGGATATGGTTTTGGATAAGGAGGGTTATGACTCGATAGTTGAGAGTGTAATAAATGATAACATCGATATTGGTGGCTTAGATTTAGATCAAAATACTGAAGGGCAGGAGACGCATTTGAAGGATAGGTTTGACGAATATGTAGCTCGTGTTCCAAAAGAATAATTGATTGGTATGAAACTCACATTTTATGGCGCCACCGAGTCTGTTACTGGGTCTTGTTTTTTATTGCAAACCAGTAAGGCGAATATATTGATTGACTGTGGTGCCATTCAGGGTGAGCCAGCTTGTGCGACAACTAACATGAAGGATTTTTCGTTTGAGGCGTCAGAAATTTCTGTGGCCTTGGTGACGCACGCGCATTTTGACCACACTGGCCGTTTACCAAAGTTAGTACGAGATGGGTTTACTGGAATTATTTATGCCACCACGCCAACCAAGAGTTTGGCGCATATCGTGCTGGAGGATTCGCTTAGCGTAATGCGTAGTCAGGCGGCGAAATGTGGCCATGGTGTGCCGTACGAGGAGGCGGATGTGGTGGCTTGCATGGGTCACATGAAGGGTGTGAGTTATGGGGAGCAGGTACAAGTGGCACCGGGAGTGCTCGCCATGTTTCATGACGCTGGTCATATTTTGGGGTCGTCGTATATTACGCTTGATATTGATGGTAGTGAGACAGCGACAGGTAAACTGGAACGAATCGTGTTTAGTGGTGACTTGGGCAATGACAATACGCCGATTTTGCCAGATACTGAACCGCTCGATCATGCAGATATTTTAATTTGCGAGTCAACTTATGGCGATAAAGTGCACGAAGAGGTGTCAACAAGAGGGGCTAAATTAGCAGAGGTAGTTAATACGGTAATTGGCAGGGGAGGGACGCTGATGATTCCAGCTTTCTCGATTGAGCGAACGCAGGAGTTATTGTATGAACTTGATATTTTACTTAGTGAGAAAAAGATACCAGAGGTGCCGATTTATCTTGATAGCCCGCTAGCCATTAGAGCGACGGAGATTTACCGTGATTGCAAAGCGTATTTAGTGTTTGATCATCCAGCCAGCAATGATGGTGACTTTTTTGCTTTTCCAAATTTGCATGAGACGCTAACGCAACGGGAGTCATTAGAAATTAATGTGAACCACAAGCCGAAAATTATTATTGCTGGTAACGGTATGATGTCTGGTGGGCGTATTTTACACCATATGTTGCGGTATCTTGGTGATGTAAAGTCGGCTATTCTGATCATTGGTTATCAGGCGGCTTACGCATTGGGCAGGCAAATACAGGATGGCGCTAAAACGGTTGAGATTTTTCATGACAAGGTTGCGGTTAAGGCGTCAATCCATAACATTGAATCATTCTCTGCACATGGCGATAGAACTAAGTTGTTAAAATTTATGCATCCGTTGCATGGTGCAGTGCCGAAGATTTTTTTGACGCACGGGGAAACTGATATTAAAAATCGTTTTACTGATTTTCTAAAAACGCAAGGAATTACTAATGTTACAGTTCCTCAGCTTGGTCAATCGTTTGAGCTTTAGCGCCCGAGTGCCCAGTCGTAAAAGACTTTTACGGAAGTTGCGTCAAGACTGAACGAGGTCGGTTTGATTTCGTTAAATGGCGGCAGCGTGTCTAGGCTCACAGCATGATTATCGCGGACGACGGTGGAGTACTGGCCCTGATGAATTGTGGCAGTGCCTGAGAGCACGCTGACATCCATTTTTTCAAGCCAGTTATAGTTTACTAGAGTAGCAATACCGTCGAGGCTGATGGTGGTATCGCGGACAACAACAGTTACCCGGCCGTCGACTACTAAGCGACCAGTAATTAGGTTGATGGTAATATCGTCGCCAGCGGTCTCCACGATTTTTAATTGTGAGTTAATGTCTAGATTAAAGACTGGGGCGTTGGTAGGGCCGTTGGTGCGGAGGGCGAAGAACTGGTCGGCTGGCGTCGAGATAATTTCTCCAGGGAGATAGGTGGTAAGCTGGGTGTCGGCGGCATGACTGTTACTGGTGGCAGCAAAGACATCAATAAGCTCGGTAGTTTCGGGTTCAATAACACTATCACCACCAGCCCAGAAATAGCCTAATCGATTACCAACAAGTAGCAGGGTTGCTAGTGATACTATGCAGGCAATAAGAGTAATAGTGCGACGATTGGTCATAAGTGATAAACTATAATCGGTTTAATACTATTAAAATAGTTATGGCTTTGCAAGAATTTTACGGGGAGACTTGTCCGCATTGTATCACTATGAGGCCGCTCGTCGAGCAGTTGGAGAATGAGTTAGGTGTCAGTGTAGAGAAATTTGAGGTTTGGAATAATGAACAGAACGCCGCCAACCTTGAAAAGTGTGATTCTGGTGAATGTGGTGGTGTACCGTTTTTTTACAATACTGAAAGCAAGAAAAACATTTGTGGGAGTGCAGATTATGAAGCGTTGAAGGCTTGGGCTTTAGGAAAATAATATGAAGATTTATAATCGTGTTAGTTCTTTTCTGCTGACTGGATCGTTGCTGCTGACGATTGGCAGTGGCTGCTTGCCATGGCAGCAAGAAGCACCCGCAGCTGAAACAGCGGAGGTGGTAGATTTTAAGGCTGGGTCGACTATTACAGTTGGGCAAAATTGGTTTGGTATTACTACGCCAAGCGATCCTATTTATGGTAAACGGCAGATTGTTATTGATGATTGGCAGACTGGATTGTCAACTAAGCTATCATGGACACTGAAGTCGCGAGAAGAAACGGTAGAGTCTGTGGCAGCACGAGCAGCGGCGTCAAAAGTACCAGTTGGACAGATCGCGAAGATACCGGATCCAGTTTATGTGGACATTGATACTGAGGGTTCCATCACTACAGACGCGCTTGGCAATGCGGAACGGATTTTGTTGCCAGCGTATTGGCCAACGGGTGATTATGATGTGAATGGAGAGCAGAATAGTTTGCTATGGCTTTCTAAGGCACAGTATGATGAATTAGTAACTGAACGCGAGAGTCATATAGCGCTGGGATTGTTTGATTCATCGTTACAAAATGTTTTGAATTTCGGTAGTAATGTGACATCGGCGTTAGACAAATTGCAAGGTAAGCTGGCCGACGGTGACTCTACCAGTAATACTGACATTACAAAACTGACAGCGGCCGAGGATTGGGGGAGTTACGAGTTGCTGGTGAATGGAGTAGCGACAAAAGTGCGAACGGTGAAGGCCAGCAGTAAATTGGCCGACTATGTGGTTTTGGCAAATCCGGAGAATCCACTCATCCTCAAGGTGTCAATAAAACCGCTATCGTTAGGGTTTACTATGCTTTCTTCTATGAGTCTGGTAAAATCCTTAGCAGGGTATACAATTAACTCAGTTAGTTATTAATTTTCGTGTATGAAATTGAACATGAAGTTGAACACTTTCAGCGACCCATTTTACCGCACAGTGGCTCACGCTTTCTTGGGTAGCTTGTTTGGCTTGGTAGGGGGCATTGTCCTCGGCGCCATTATGGCTTTGATTGCTAGGTATGGTGACGCTGGTAGTTACGCTGGAGCCGTTAGCTATCTTTCAGTCGGTTCCATGACTGTTGGTACAGTGTTGGGTGCAGTGCTTGGTGGTATTGTCGGTATTGTAAGAAAAGATTAATTCTGAATCAAAAACAAAAAACATCTCCCGGAGGGCTTGCTTGCCTCCGGGAGATGTTTTTTTATATTTCCAAACGGTTGAGCCAGCTGGCGTCGACCTCAACATTGAGATCAAGATAATATTTTTTGTTGGTGATGGCCTCGAGTTCGCGGCGAGTGGCTTGGCCTATTTCTTTTATGCCTCGCGCACCAACGCCGATGATCATCGGTTTGTAACGAGCGGCAGAGGTGAAAACGGTGGCTTTGACATAGACTACACCGTTTTGGCGTTCGTTGATGTCTTCAACCTCGACATGGGTGGAATATGGCAATTCTTCACGCAAACGGAGGAAGAGTTTTTCACGAATGAGTTCGCTCAGCCATTCTTTGTTGCTTTGGTTGGTGAGCTGGAAGTCTGGGTAATGTGCTTCGCCTTCTGGCAGGTTGTCGAAGATCCAGCGCTTGATTAGGTTAACATCTTTACCAGTGAGGGCAGAAACCTCTACATAAGCGTCAAACTTTTTGGCGAGGTCGCGGTAGAAGTCTACATTGTAACGGAATGTTGGGTCGTCCATTTTATTGATGACGAGGAGTTTTGGCACGGTGACATGCTCAATCATGCGCTGTGATGCTTTTTCTTCGTCGCCAATCTGACGAGTAGGGTCCACTACATAAATTACCAGTTCAACATCGCGCAAAGCGTCTTTAATCCAACCGGTTAATTTTTGGGTTAGTGGATCGCGAGCTTTTTGCATGAAGCCTGGGGTGTCGACGAGCACTGCTTGACCCTGGTCGCAAGTAATAACACCTTGGATTGGGCGACGAGTTGTTTGTGGCTTTGGCGTGGTGATGGAGACCTTGCTGCCGACTAAGCTGTTGAGCAGGGTTGATTTGCCGACATTGCTGCGGCCGATGATTGACACGAATCCTGACTTTTTCATAGAGGTTAGGTGATCGTCGAGGGTTACTCGGCGCCGATTAAATAAGGGGAGAGAGTAGCACGATTATGGACGACGGACAAGGGCGGTGACCAGTTCTACATGGGGAGTGTGGGGGAACATATCAATGGCGCGCATGGATTCGATGGTGTAGTAGGTTTGCAGTTGTACTAGCTCGCGGGCGAAGTTTTTGTAGTTGCAGGAGATATAGACGATGCGTTCTGGTTTAGTGGCGATGATGTCGGCCAGGGCTTTGTCGTGCATGCCGCTGCGAGGTGGGTCGAGAATTACGACATCGGCGCCGAGCGACATCCAATCAAACTTTTCTGTGGCGAAATCGTGGAAGTCAATTTCGACTTTATTTATGGCGGCGTTGACCTTGGCATCCTTGATGGCGTCGGCGTTAAGTTCTACGCCGATGGTTTTTTTAGCATGGGAGGCGAGGGCTAGGCCAAAGAAACCAGTGCCGCAGTAGAGGTCGAGTAGAGTTTTATCTGTTAGGTCGCCAGCAAACTCGCGGACGGTGTCGAGTAGCACGGCGGCCATGTGGGAGTTTGTTTGGAAGAAGGCATTAGGTGAAATGCAATACTTAACACCACCGATTTCCTCGTTGATTACGCCCTCACCCGTGATGGTAATGAGCTCGTCGCCGAAACTGACATCAGTAATAGTGTGATTGATTGACCAAACAACGGTGGTAGCCTTGGAGACTTCGGCTAAATTCTGTAGGGCTGTGGTGATGGCGGCTTTTTCGATTTCGTCTGTTGGCGCACTAGTCACGATGGTAATCATGCTTTCGCCAGTGCTCGTGGCACGAATGACGGCGTAACGGAGTAGGCCGGTATGGGCTTTGCGGTCAAAGAAGGTGAGGCCGGCGGTTTTGCTCCAGGTACGGGTAGTGTGGAAGAGCTCTTCGATTTTCTCGTCGCCCAGGAAGCAGGTGTGGTCGTCAATCACGCTCCACCATTTACCTTTTTCGCGTAGGCCAACTTTACCTTGGAAGTCAATTACGAAGTCCATGCGGTTGCGGTAGTGTTCGGTTTGGTTAGCGCCAATAATTTCCTCGACCTGGTAGCGTAATTTTTTGATCGCAAAGCTGCCGTTAATGTCCGACATTTTTTGTTGGAGCTGTTTGTCGTAGGGAATATGTGACCAGCCGCAGCTGCCGCAGAGGTCGGGGTTGGGACAAAGGTTGGTACGGAGAGTAGGGAACTGGCTCATATTGAATTGAGATTACAGGTTGATTTGCCGCGACTATGCCAGAAATTGTCGTTTTTGGCTAATCCTAGTATGCTCACACCGCTATGATCATTATCGTCCACGACATTCGCAGCCTGCACAATGTTGGTAGTATATTCCGTAATGCGGCTGCTTTTAACATAGAAAAGCTATATTTGACGGGGTTTACGGAGACGCCGCCACGCAAGGAGATTGCTAAGGTCGCTTTGGGTGCCGAGCTTTTGGTTGACTGGGTTAAGGCTGAGATTAGCCAAGCTATCGACGAGTGCCGGACGGCGGGTTACACTGTGCTCGGTTTGGAAACGGGGGATGAGGCAAAGGATATTGGGGTGATTGGAGTGAGAAAAATTGCGCTGGTGTTAGGCAACGAAGTGGCGGGAATTGATGTTGAAACTCGGCGATTACTCGACGGATTGGTAGTTATCCCCATGGGCAAGAAGCAGTCGCTGAATGTCTCGGTAGCCAGTGGAATCGCGATGTATGTCTTAACGAAGGCCCAGTAGTTTATGTATCTGTAGCTTAGCTGGATAGAGTGTCTCCCTCCGAAGGAGAAGGTCGTGGGTTCGAATCCCGCCAGATACACCAAGAGAGACTCGGGTTGACCGAGCCTTTTTTGTTTGTTAGTCTTAGCCTGCTTTAGGCTATGGTGGCCGAGCAAGTAACCTGCAATCAGGGAGTGAGTCATGGACGAGAACAAGAAGCCGGTGCCTTTCCACAAGTCGATCGTCGAGGCGATCAAGGAGGCAGATGAGATCGACATGGCCTGCCTGGCCAACCTCATCGTCTACCGGAGAACTGCCATCCCGGCTGACCATGACATCATCAAGGCGGCCTGGGAGAAGCGCGTCAAGCTGCTTGGTGCTGTGCCTGTGACCTACGATGTGTCCGGGTATCTCGAGGCGGAGAAGCAGCGGTGCGAGGATGGAGTACGGATGTTGGGACATGCCTAGCTGCCAAGAACAACGGCGGTAACAACTGGACGCACGACTCTCGGGTCGGGCGTCCGCTTTTGTTTTAATGATTACGCATTTGTTTCGCGATTGATGCGAGCCAGTCTCGGACGGTTAGATTATCTGCTTCGGGGCTATAATAACAACCAAGATGATCGAAGATTAGGTTGTTTAGTTCCGAATCATTAATTTTAGCTGTGAGCAGTTCATCAATTTCTTCAGCGATTTGAGTTGGAATTTCGGATGCACTGGCGTTGGAAAGAAAATGAATTATAACATTATTTGCTGTTTGTGCGTTCACATTCCAGTCTTCGTGATAGTAGGCACTTAGGAAATCGTGAAGTGCTGGGAATTGTTCTTTTGGATTTATCATATATTGCAAGTATACTTTATTTTTGGTAATTAAGAAGCCGCCCGTGAAGCACGAGGGCTTCTGGGGCGGCGTAGGAGAGGGAAACTGACCGTGGTGTCAGTTGAACTTGAGGGACAGGTTGCCGCGGATGGTCTGGGCGGTGAGGTCGAGGGGGTTGAGGTGGTACTCCACGCCAGCGCTCAGGTTCTTGTTGAAGGAGTAAGACACTATTGGCCCAGCCGTGATGCTCGTGTTCACCTGTTCCGCCATGAGTCCAAGGCTCAGCGCCGTGAAGTTGTAGTCGGCCTGGTAGAAGCCAAAGTAGTCAACGCCGCCGCCTGGCAACGGGTATACCTCGGTTTCCGTGAAGAGCGAGAGGTCGCCGCCGTGGAGCGTGAAGTAGTTCCAGAGCGAGGCGATGGGCGATGCTTGGCCGGTGGCCGGCCAGTTGAGGATGACGCCACCACGGGGGCTTGCCCACCACCACGGGGTGAGCTGGAATCCTGGGCCAGTGTAGGTGCAGTAGTAGGCGGTGGTACCGGGTAGTAGCATGGCGTTGGCGAACACGCCGAGGTCAATCTTCTCCGTGAGTTTGGCGCTACCTGCAACTTTGATGTTGAGTTGGGCGGACACTCCAGCCGCGGCGGTTGGTGTGAAGAGGGCGAGGAAGGTGAGAAGGGGGATGGTCATGATGGGCTCCTGGGTCGCTGAATGTTGGCATGATAGGCCTGAGATGTCAAAAAAATATCAGTCTGCTGCCTAGCATATGCCTGGCAGCGATATATGTTACAATACTTATATTATGATGCGTCTTGCCGTGGTGATTCCAGCGAAGAATGAAGCGAAGTATTTGCCGGTGTTGCTGACGGCGCTTTTGCGGCAGACGAGGGTACCAGATGAGATTATTGTGGCGGACGCTGGGAGTACGGATGGTACGAGGGAGGTTGCCAGGAGTTTTGTGGGCGTGACGGTGGTGCACGGTGGGATTGCGGCAGTTGGTAGGAACGCTGGCGTTAAGGCGTCGACGGCAGAGATTGTATTATTTTTGGACGCCGATGCGATTATTGAGGGCAATGATTGGTTGGCGAAGGCGGTGGCTGAGTTTGAGGAACGAAAATTTGATTTGGTAACTTGTGATGTAGCGGTAAAGGGCGGCACGAGGCTTGATAGATTATCGTTTAAATTTTATAACCGTTATGTACGGTTGTGGGGAAGTAGGCACCCGCATCCGATTGGCACGATGATGATGGTCTGGCGCAAGGTGCACAACGCGATTGGTGGCTTTGATCCAGCAGTAACATTTGCTGAAGATCATGATTATGGCTTGCTGGTAAGAGACGCTGGTTATAAATTCGGCGTACTGAACAGCGTCAAAGTCGGCATTACGATGCGTCGGCAAGAGAAGATTGGCAGACTGCGTTTTCTCCTCGTCAACGGTTTGGCTGAGCCTTATATTATGTTATTCGGCTCAATTAAGCGGCCGTCGTATGGTAACGCTTACGATAAAGTAAAGAAGTGATATACTAAAGCTATGTCGCGTCCTATTCCGATAGAAATCGTGCCTTCGCATATTCACTTGTCTGAAGAGCATCAGGTGGTGTTGTTTGGCGTTGGTATGGCGTCGACCATTACTCACACCTTGGCGCAGAGTGGGCAGTTCGCTTATGCACAGTCGCTTGAGGTTTTTGGTAAGCTCAAGCGATCAATAACTTTACGAGTGCTTGGGCCGTATCGTCAGAATACGCAAGTTGAATTGACGCCGACAGAAGCGGCTTTGCTTGGTTTGAATGCACTAGTTGCCAGGTCCGGCGATGCTAGTCGAGCTGCAACTTGCCGTTTGGTTGGGCCAGCTGGGGAAGTTATGGCGGAAGCGAGTGTGATTATTCCGCAAGCGCATTTGCATTGTTCTGACACGGAAGCGGCGAGTTTACACCTGACAAACGGCAAGATTGTGGAGGTGGAGATTATTGGTGACCAGCCAGTTATATTGACGAATATTATTGTTCGCGTGCACCCAAGCTATCGTTTGCGATTGCATATTCATCCAGATATTGCTCGCGAATATTGGATTAGCGGGGTGGTGCATGGTAAACTTCGTGTTGTATGAAAAAAATAGGATTATTTTTTCTCAGTCTCCTCTTTATTTTTTGGCTACCTTCGCGAGCTCAGGCAGCAGTTGCTGATATAGCGATTGATAACAATTCCATTACTTTCTCCTCGTCTACTTTTTATAGCGGCGATATTGTCAGGATTTATGCTCGCGTCCGCAATTTAGGCGATGTTGATATGCAGGCGAGTGTGGTTTTTTATAATGGTTCTAAGGTGGTTGGTGCTACACAGCCGGTTTCCTTGCGAGTGGGTGGAGCACCAGAAGAAGTGTTCGTCGACTTTTTACTGCCAAGTACATCATTTAATATTTATGCAGTTTTGGCTGGTTCAGTACCAGCCGATCAGAACTCAAGTAACGATTCTGCAATGACCGTGCTCTATGCGACTATTCTTGATGCGGATAAAGATGGTGTGCTAGATGATGTTGATAATTGTCGGGACAACGCGAATGCAGATCAGGCTGATCTTGATAATGATGGCATTGGTGACGCTTGTGATAGTGTCGACAATACTCCTAAGCCAGTAATCGTCCCGCCGGTGACACCGCTGCCAACAGCTGTTCCTGTGAAGACGGTAGCTGTTGCACCAGCTGTAACTTTGGCTAAGACGGTGATACAGAACACTGAAGCCCAAACGCCGACAACTATAGCTAATTCCATAGTTGATGGTGCGAGTACTGGCAGTGCTGTAGCCTTTGCAAACTCCGAATTAGCAAGTGATTCGACGAACGCCAAGGCTGGAATAGTTTGGCCAGATAAGGCGTATGGTATTTTTGACAATGCCGTAGCTGCTGAAGCAGAACCAGGTAATTCTACGGTTTCGTTTTGGCGTTTGAGTAATCCAGTCATTCAGATTTTGGTCATTGTGCTTGGTCTGTTGGCTATTGGTTGCTTATTGAGTGTGATAGTTGTTCGTAGGCGTAATGCTCGCGGTTCAAGTGTGGCTGTTGTGAATGAAGAGAACGAACGCGAAGTATGATGAAAAAATTGTTTAACAATGTTTCACCGACGATTGCGAGTGCGGCGATAATTGTTGGTGTCTTTTCTATAGCATCCCGAATTGCTGGTTTTGTTCGCGATAGGATATTACTGCATTTATTTTACGGTCAAGATCAGATAACTGATGCTTATTATCAGGCGTTGCGGATTCCAGACATTCTACTCCAACTGTTTGTTATAGGTGCACTGTCGGCGAGTTTCATTACGATATTCTCGCGCTATTACTTTGCTAATAATGAGGAGAAGGCTTGGCGTTATACGAATGCGATGTTGGTGACGCTAGTGATAGGGTTTTTAGGATTGGCGATTCTTGGTGAAATACTAGCGCCAGTTTTGGCGATACCGCTTGGTATTAACTTCCCACCAGAAACGCGAGCACTGATGGTTAAAATGATGCGCATAATGTTTATTGGGCAAGCGTTCTTCAGTATTTCCATGGTGTTTGGTTCTGTTTTGCAGGGAGCTAAGCGATTTTTCCTATATTCATTTGCGCCGATCTTGAATAATTTAGGAATTATTTTTGGTGCGATATTTTTTGTCCCGATTTTTGGTCCGATTGGCTTGGCTTACGGAACTGTTTTCGGTGCCCTACTCCACGCTTCAATTCAGTTGGTAGGTGTGTTTGGTTTGGGTTATAGGTTTGCTTTTGTAAAGTTTTGGCAGGAGTCGGATGTCTGGCGTTCACTTAAGCAAATGGGGCCGCGAGTCATGGGGTTGGCAATTAACCAGGTCAATTTTTTAGTGATGGATATTTTGGCGTCGTCACTGGTGGCTGGTTCCGCAACTTTACTAAATATTTCTTACGCTCTCAATTATTTTCCGATTGGCGTTTTTGCGGTGTCTTATGCGATTGCGGCATATCCAACTTTTTGTGATTTCGCGAACAAGAAGAATATTGAAGCTTTCCGTAATTCATTTTCCGAAACTGTACGGCAGGTTATGTTTTTTATAATTCCAATTACCGCGGTAACACTATTGCTGCGAGCGCAGATTGTGCGGGTACTTTATGGATCGCCTAGTTTTGATTGGGCAGCGACCATTACCACGGCCAATATACTTGGTTTCTTCGCGATCAGTTTTTTTGCCCAGTCGTTGGTGTATGTTTTGGTGCGAGCTTACTTTGCTTATGAGGATACAGTAACACCGTTCTTAGTAGGCTTAGGTTCGGCGTTGTTGAATGTTGCTGGAGCGTGGATATTTACGCGGAGTATGGGCGTGGAAGGGCTTGGGTTATCTTTTACGCTAACAGCGATTTTCCAGGCTGGTGTGTTGTGGGCGTTACTGCATAAGCGGCTGGGGGATTTGGATGAGAAGAAAATTTTATGGTCGGTGTCGGTATTATTATTTGCTGGTGGAGTGGCAGCTGGGGTTATGCAGTTGGTTAAGTATGGAATGTCGGCCGTGTGGGAGTTGGATACATTCTGGCATGTGTTTTTGCAAACAGTAGTGGCTGGTGGCGTTGGACTTATTGTTTATTCTGTTGTGGCATATTATTCAGGAAGTCCTGAAATGCGTTCAGTAGTTAGTGGTTTGAAACGAAAATTATTGAGATCTGCTCAGCCAACAGAAATGAGTACCGGCTTATGAGGTTAGCTCGCTTAGTTTGGGGAGGAATTGTTGTGCTGATTGGTTTGGCGATTGCTCTATTTATTTCGGCGCAGGCGGCGGTTGGGTCGTTAGCAAACCGTATTCTTAGCGTCGACGAGGTGCCGGCGGTTCAGGTGATAATTGTGCCTGGGGCGAGTGTCTTGCCAAGCGGTCAACCTTCCGATGTGTTACGAGACAGGTTATTGATGGCGAATGAATTGTATGCGGCCGGCAAGGCGCCGAAGATTTTGCTCTCTGGTGACCACACGACTGACGACTATGACGAGGTGAACGCGATGCGTAAGTATTTGCTGACGCTTGGTGTCGCTCCACAGGATATATTTCTTGATCATGCTGGAGTGGACACTTACGATACAATGTACCGAGCAGCACATATTTTTGGGGTGAAGTCGGCGATTGTAGCGAGTCAGACATTTCATTTGCCACGGGCTTTGTATATAGGTCAGGCGCTAGGGATTGATGCTTATGGAGTGGCGGTAGAGAAACAAGCCTATGCTCAAGATGAGCAGTTTGCGTTGCGGGAGAGATTTGCGATAGTTAAAGCGTATGTGGAGGTGTTGTTCGGAGCATTGCCAGAGTACCAGGGGGCAACGATAGATATTACCGGTGACGGACAGGTGACCTGGGACGAAGGCTTGTAAGATTAGCTTATTTTTGATAGTTTAGTGTTGCTCTTGGAGGCACGATGCAACAATTGCTCGGCGGCTGTTGCTGCTTGGTGACGGCTGCGCTATGGTTGGCGTTTGGATTAGAGTCGTACCGTGTGCGGCGGAAGGATCGAGTTCCTGCTGGAATACAGATCGGTCCTCTACCCATAATCGCAAGCGATCCGGTGACGGAGGCACCTGCGGTTGCTGTCCTAGTAGTGGTCGATGACGATACAGGGGAGGAGGTAATACATGAGGAGTGTCCAGTACATATTTTGCCGACGCTTCCTGACGAGCCAATACACTTCTTGGCAGATTGTCGGATGCGGCCAGTCGGTTTGCTACCTTTAGTTGAGGTTGAAGCTCAAGCCTGCCTGTTCGACGAGGAGTTGGGAGGTGAACCAGCTGTGCCACGGCCAGCGCCGATTCGCCGGCTCGGCCTAGGCAGAAACTCTAGCCGGGGTAGTGGTAGGCGGCCGTTCTCGCTCCGTTCGTGACAATCGTGACTATTGCTCCTCGTATGACGCCTCCAGAAATGGGGGCGTCGACTTTTTTTCACGGCATCTTCATAATCAACCCCGGGGGTTGACCGACCCCAGGGGTTGGCAAGGAAGCTGGGCTCAGCTACACTCTGTACATTATGATTACTGCCAATCAATTGCGTCAGAAGTACTTGGATTTTTTTAAGAGTAAGGGTCATGTGGTAATTCCATCGGCCAGGCTGGTACCGGAGAATGATCCGTCCACTTTGTTTACTGGTAGCGGCATGCAACCGATGGTGCCGTACTTGCTTGGTGAAACGCATCCGCTCGGCACGCGTTTGGTGGATAGTCAGAAGTGTTTTAGGTCGCAGGATATTGAGGAGGTGGGCGACAACCGTCATACAACTTTTTTTGAAATGCTTGGTAATTGGTCGCTTGGTGATTATTTTAAGCAAGAGCAGGTTACCTGGATGTTTGAGTTTTTAACTAAGGAGTTGGGGCTTAATCCTGCACAGCTTTATGTGTCTGTGTTCGCTGGTTCGCCGGCTATTAACATTCCGCAGGACGACGAAACGGTAGCTTTGTGGCAATCATGTTTTGCGAGTGTCGGCCTTGAGGCGAAGGTAGGTGAAAGAATTTTCTTTTATCCAGAAAGCAAGAACTGGTGGTCACGATCTGGCACGCCTGACAAGATGCCAGTTGGCGAACCAGGTGGCCCTGACACTGAAATGTTTTGGGACTTTGGTGCAGCACTTGGCTTGCATGAGGTTTCGGTCTGGAAGGATGAAGCGTGTCATGTGAACTGTGATTGCGGGAGATACATGGAGATTGGTAATAATGTTTTCATGCAGTACATGAAGACGGAGAGCGGTTTTGTGCCGTTGCCAAAACGCAATGTTGACTTTGGCGGAGGTTTAGAGCGCTTAGCGGCGGCAGTGTTGAACAATCCGGATATATTCATGAGTAGTTTGTTTGATGAGGCTAGAGCAATAATTGAGCAAGCGTCTGGTAAGAAATACGGTGTCAATGTAGACGAGACTTTTGCTTTCCGAGTCGTGCTTGATCATATTAAGGCAGCAACCTTCTTGATTGGTGACGGCGTTTTGCCTGGTAATAAGGATCAGGGTTACTTTGTGCGTCGTTTAATCAGGAGGGCTGTTCGTTTGGCTCGTCGGCTCGGGGTTGAAGAGGCGTTGATTAGGCAGGTTTCCACAGCTTATATTGAGACCTATAAAGATGCGTACCCAGAACTGATAGAAAAGCGAGAGATGATTCTGAAGGAGCTTGAGAATGAAGAGACTAAGTTTGGGAAATCTGTTGAGCAGGGTTTGCGAGAGCTGAAGAAGATTGTGGAGAAGAATCAGGCAATAACTGGGACTGATGCTTTTAATCTTTATCAGTCGTTTGGTTTTCCGCTGGAGCTTACTACCGAAGAATTAGCTAGGACCTATAATTTGAGTGTGGACGAAAATCAATTCAAGACTGATTTCAAGGCACATCAAGATTTGTCGCGGGCTGGTTCGGAGCAGAAGTTCGCTGGTGGGCTGGCGGATCATTCAGTGGAAACGACGCGGTTGCATACGGCGACGCATTTGTTGCAGCAAGCGTTGCGAGATGTGCTCGGCGGTCATGTTGGTCAAAAAGGGAGCAACATTACGGCGGAACGGATGAGGTTTGACTTTAGCCACGGCGAGAAGATGACTCCAGAGCAGATTACGGAGGTGGAGAGGATCGTCAACGAGCAGATTAAGAAAGATTTGCCCGTTAGGTTTGAGTTGCTGACGGTGGAGGAAGCCAAGGCTCGCGGAGCCATCGGCTTGTTTGAAGATAAATACGCCAGCGTCGGCGGCAAAATCAAAGTCTATTTCGTAGGCGACTATAGCAAGGAGATTTGTGGCGGGCCGCATGTTCTACGCACGGGTGAGCTTGGCGGCTTTAAGATTGTTAAGGAAGAGGCGGTGTCGGCTGGTGTACGGCGCATTAAGGCGGTATTGGGAGTTTAGTGGTATACTTTAAGAGATTAAAAATTGAATCAATTTTATGGTAGAACGATCATCTGGCGGGGAGCGAGGAGGTGATAAAAGGCCTGAAACTTATATTCGGATGTCGCCTGAACAGCAGGCAAGGAGGCAAAACGCTAAGGAGGATGCCGCTATGCGAGGTAGATTAGTTGAGGCTGCAAGTGGCAAGGCACAACTTGAAGATTGGAAGGCGGTTGATACCACTTTTGCAGACAAGCGTGTGGGTGAGATTCGAGCTAAACTAGAGGCAGGCAAGGGGATGAAGGCTCGACCTGAGGCGGATACCGAGTATTTGGTTTTGGATAAAAAGGGTAATTTGGTGGTGGAGGGAGGCGAAGGAGAGCCTGTGGTCGATGCAGCGCCTTTACCGCCAGAATTGAAGGGTGTCAGGACGGCGGCTGTTAAGGGGGTGCCATCTCGGCCAGGCTTGCCTCCAGAGCTCGGTGGCGTAAAAACAGCGGTACTAACAGAAGGGAGAAGCGGGTGGGACAGGACTTACAGCTCTACCGAGAAAAAGCCAGCAAAAGGATTAGTTGAGAATGTGAAGGGTTGGTTCAATAAGATGTTTGGGAATAGTGAGAAGAAATAATACATCAAATAATTGACAGTAAATCTTGCATGCATTACCATATCGCCAGCTCAAGAAACCAGGCTTTTCTTGCATACTTAGCGAAGATTTGCTATAGTCCCGCTACACTATGGTAGAAAAGCAGTTCATTGAGATGCGGGGAGAGGTTATGGAGGCCTTGCCCGCAGGAGCGTTCCGAGTAACACTCGAGAACGACCAAGAGATTCTCGCTCATTTGTCCGGAAAAATGCGTCAAAACCGCATTCGTATCCTGCCAGGTGACGATGTCAAAGTAGAGATCAGTCCGTACGATCTCACAAAAGGACGCATCACTTTCCGTTTCTAGGCGGGAAGGCATGACATCCTTCGTCAAAATCATCCCCCGTTTGCCGGATGATTTTGTCGTAAGACACGCTAAAACCTAGTTCGTCAATTAATCTGCGTATGAAAGTTCGTGCATCAGTGAAGCCGATGTGTCGCGACTGCCAGGTGGTTCGCCGCCAGGGTCGAGTACATGTCATTTGCCCAAAGAGTCCAAAACATAAACAACGACAAGGTTAGCCTATGGCCCGCATTGCTGGAGTAACACTCCCAAACAACAAGCGCATCGTCATTGCCCTCCAATATATTTACGGAGTTGGTGAGACCCGTGCAGCAGACATTTTAACCCGTTCTAAGGTAAGTGCCGAGACTCGCGTCAAGGATTTAACCCCAGACGAGGAAAACTCCATCCGCTTGATTGTGGAAAAAGAATTCCGCGTAGAAGGTGAATTGCGTCGCGAAGTAATGGGTCACATTAAGCGCCTGAAAGACATTGGTTCTTACCGCGGATCCCGTCACTCTAAGAACTTGCCAGTTCGTGGTCAACGAACCAAGTCGAACTCTCGTACAGTACGAGGCAATGTTCGTAAGACGGCCGGCAGTGGTCGCCGAATGCTCACCAAGACATAAGCCTGACTATGACTGATGAAATAATCCAAGATAAGGCTGCCGAGCCAACTGAGGCGAAAGCTCCAGTTGGTAAAGGTAAGGCCGACAAGACACTCCGCACAGCCAAAGGTAAGAAGCGCGTGATGCGGACTATTCCACAGGGTCGTGCTTACATCCAAGCCAGTTTCAACAACACCATCGTTACTCTGACGGATCCAAACGGCAACACTGTTACTTGGTCTAGCGCCGGTAACTGTGGCTTCAAAGGTCCTAAGAAGGCTACTCCATACGCTGCTAGCGTCATCGTCAAAAAGATTGCGGAGGCTAGTGCAGTGTACGGACTCAAAGATTTGCATGTTTTCGTTAGTGGTATCGGCAATGGCCGCGACGGAGCCCTGCGCGCTTTGAACGGTAACGGTTTCAATGTTCTCTCGATCAACGACTTGACACCAGTAGCCCACAACGGCTGCCGTCCTCGTCGAGCACGACGCATGTAATCTATGGGAAAAACATTAAATAAACTCGGCAAGATGAGTCGTCGTGAAGGCGTCCCACTTTCCACGAGTTCCAGCATCCTCAAGCTCATGCAAAAGCGTCCATACCCACCGGGTGTGCACGGTAAAAAGAACATGGGTCGCCCATCACGCCTCTCGGTCTATGGCCAGCAGCTACGAGAGAAGCAAAAAGCTAAACGATTGTACGGCATCATGGAGCGACAGTTCCGCAACTACTTTGCCAAGGCAGAGAAAGCGGAAGGTAACACTGGCGAACAGTTGTGCCGCTTGCTCGAGCTTCGCTTGGACAATGCAGCCTTCCGTCTCGGTTTTGCCAAGACTAGGCCACAGGCTCGTCAAATGGTTAGCCACGGTATGTTCACGGTGAATGGTATCAAGGTAAACATTCCTTCATATCAGGTCCGTGTCGGCGATGTGGTAGGGCTTCGTGAGAACAAGAAGGAAAAGAAAGTATTCAGCGACCTCAGTGATCGTTTGAAGACCACAACCGTTCCTGGTTGGCTCAATATGGAGAATAATGTGGGCAAAGTGGTCAGCATTCCGGCAGGCGAGGACCTTAAGGAAGTGTTTGATCCTAAACTTATCGTCGAGTTTTACTCGATGCGCTAATCCCATCATCCTATGGAGAACATTCTTCTTCCGTCAAAGATGTACTTCACGACCGGTGAACAAGAGCACGAGGCCATTCTTACCATCGAGCCTCTCCATCATGGATATGGCACTACAGTTGGCAACTCACTGCGCCGAGTATTGCTTTCGTCTTTGCCTGGTGCGGCAGTTACAGCCATGAAGATCAAGGGTGTGCAGCATGAGTTTGCTGCCATCACCGGTGTCAAAGAAGATGGTTTGGAGGTCATGTTGAACCTGAAGCAGTTGCGCATGAAGGTACACTCAGAAGAGCCTGTAATTTTACGCGTAACAGCTAACAAGCCAGGTATCGTCACCGCTGCAGACATTTCTGCCAACGCTGATGTGGAAATCATGAACCCAGACTTAGTACTTTGCACGCTGACCGACAGCATCAACTTCGAAATGGACATCGTGGTATCTCGTGGCCGTGGTTACATGCCAACCGAGGAGCGCGAAGTACCAAACACAGAGATTGGTATGATCGGTGTGGACGCTTTGTTCAGCCCGGTGCGCCAGTGTGGTATCCGCATTGAGAACACGCGCGTTGGTGAAATTACCAACTACGACAAGGTCATCATGAACATCATCACAGACGGCACGGTGACGCCGCAGGAAGCAGTCGAACACGCCACCAAAATTATTCTCAATCACTTCACCTGGATTCAAAGCCAGTTGAGTCACGCCTCACTCACCGAACAGATTGCGAAAGCATCTGATGCTTCGGCCGAAGGCTAACAGTTATGCGACATCGTAAAAATAAGAAAACCTTTAGTCGCCATACCTCTGGCCGCAAAGCATTACTACGCGACTTGGTTACCAGTCTCATTACCTACGAGAAGGTAGAGACAACCATTGCTCGGGCTAAGTATGCCAGGCCAGCGGTAGAGAAGTTGGTTACCTTGGCTCGCAAGAATGACCTGGCCACTCGCCGCGCCTTGCTTGGCTACTTCACTACTGAACAGCCAGTCAAAAAGCTGCTCGAAGTCTTGGGACCTCGTTTCATGACCCGTACTGGTGGTTATACTCGGATTACCAAACTCGGTGCTCGTCAGGGTGATGCGGCCGACTTGGCACTCATCGAATTCGTCTAAATATGGCAAATACTATAATCAATCCAGTCCGTAAGACGGTGGCCTTTGACGCCGCTGGTAAGATCCTTGGTCGCTTGGCAACACAAATTGCCATGAACCTGATGGGCAAGACCAGTGCTGTTTACCAGCCGAATGTAGACGCTGGCAACATCGTGGTCGTTACCAACTGCTCCGGTATTAAAGTGACTGGTAAGAAGTACGAAGACAAAAAGTATTTCCACCATAGCGGTCACCCAGGCGGTATTCACGAGACTACTATGCGAGTTATGTGGGAAAAGGATCCAGCTTCCGTTCTCCGCGCCGCAGTGTCCCGTATGCTTCCAAAGAACAAGCACCGCACGAACCGTATGAAGCGGTTGTCAATTTCCTAATATGGCTGAAAAATATTTCCAATCCGTCGGTCGTCGTAAAACTGCAATAGCTCAGGTTCGTTTGTACCCAGCTGGCAGTGGCAAGATCACTGTAAACGGTAAACCATATAAGGAGTTCTTCACCACTCCAACCTTACAAGCCTCGGTGGAACGCCCACTCAAGGAGACAGGCAACCTGACCAGCATGGATGTCACTATCAAGACTGTTGGTGGTGGCCCAACCGGTCAGTCCGACGCCGTAAAGCTCGGTATTGCTCGAGCCCTCGTCATGATGGACGAAGCTCTCAAGGCAACTTTGAAGGCCCAGAGCCTCTTAACTCGTGATCCTCGCAAGAAGGAACGCAAGAAGTTCGGTAAGCATGGTGCTCGCCGTTCACCACAGTGGCGCAAGCGTTAATCCTCTGATTAACTACGGCCAGCAGACATCCTCCGTTTACGGGGGATTTCTGTTGTCGTAATTGCCATTTTGCGCTACCATACAGCCACATGGCAGGTAGCATATTGGCTAAAAATACCTTGTTTTTGACAGCGGCGAGTATTGGGCAGAAGTGCATAGCTTTTGCCTATTTTGCTGTACTGGCGAATTATTTGGGGAGTAGCGGGAACGGTGCTTACTTTTTAGCGCTCGGCTTAGTTGTCATGATTGGCGTCTTTGATGACATTGGGTTGACGAGTGTCTTGACTCGCGAGGTGGCTAGAACGCCAGGGGACGCAGTAAGGTGGTTGCGCAGCGTGCTTGGTTACAAAGTGTTTACTATTCCGTTATCGATCATTGCTCTTTTTGTATTGCCGTCGACGCTTGGCTACAGCCACGAGGTGCAGGGTTTGGTGATAGTAGCGCTCGGTATCATGATAGCGGACACTCTGTCGCTCACATTTTATGGTGTACTGCGCGGCCTGCAAATTTTGCAGTATGAATCACTTGGTATCTTTACTGGGCAGTTGTTGTCGACGCTGCTCGGTATAGGATTGATTGTTACGCATCATGCCACCCTGACGAGTTTAGTTATTGCATTGACGCTCGGCAGTTGTTTCAATCTTATATTCGGTGCATGGCAGGTTACCCGTCGTTTGGGCATAAAAGCTTTAGTGCCTTCAATCAAGTTTGACGCCGTACTGTTGCGTATGGCCCTACCGTTTTTCTTGGCAGCCATCTTTGTTAAGGTCTATTCCTACTTTGACAGCTTTGTGCTGAATGCTATTCTTGGTCAAGCATCGGTTGGTGTTTATAGCGTCGCCTATAAGTTGACTTATGCTTTTCAGTTCTTGCCATTAGCATTTGTTGGAGCGCTCTACCCAACCATGAGCGCGGCGGCGGATGACCCTGCTCGCTTGAAAAAGATTTTCCTTGATGCTGAATGGTATGTTTCGTTTTTAGCCGCACCAATAGTTTTTGGTATTTGGTCCTTGGCGCCAGAAATTATTAGTTACTTTAACCCTGACTACGCGAATGCTGCCATTCCTTTGTCGATTTTAATTTTCGTCCTCTTGCCAATATTTCTCGACTTCCCGATCGGATCACTGCTCAACGCCACCCGTCGCCAGCACATAAAAACTGCCATCATGGGAGTCGTCATGGTTATTAATGCCGTCGCAAATATAATTCTAATTCCAATCCTCGGTATTGCCGGCGCCTGTGTGGCAGCTATTATATCTTTCGTCTTCATGTTCGTTGTTGGCTGGTATTTTGTGTCGCCAATAGCCTCCCTCAAATTTGTCGAGTTGGTTAAGAGCGTTGGTGGCTTTTATGCTTCTGGTTTGGTAATGGCGTTAGCTGTCTTTGCAGTAAAGTCATATGTGCCGTTTGTTGTGTCGATGATAGTCGGGGCTGTAGTTTATCTTATTTGTATATTTGTCAGCCGAGCCTTTACTCTTGATCATGCCAGGTCATTCCGGGCGTTACTGCGTCGCCGTTAATATGGCTCGCATTCTTTTGCCGACAATTGAAGCGCCAGGTTTCAAGGGCGGGATTGCTCGCTATATTGAGGCTATCAAGAAAACTTTTCCTGGGAATGTGGAAGTGACGGTTTTTACGATGGCACCAAGGTCTCTTAGAGACCTGTCAGGTCACTTGGAGACCTGGAGTTACTATGGCATGTTGAAAATGTTGTGGTTGAGACGAAAAGACTATGATCAGCTGTGGATTCAGCATGTGTTGCCATTGGGGACGGCGGCGTTGGCAGCGAAGTTACTTGGTGGTAAACCGTATGTTATTTTTCTGCATGGGTTGGATTTTGACTTAGCTCGACAAGGACTTATCAGAAGAGAATTAACGAAGAGAATATTGAGGCTCGCTAAGAAGGTGGTGACGAACTCAGCTGCATTGGCGGGTGAGGTGGCGGGCTTTGTGCTAGGTGTGAAGCCGTTAGTGGTTTATCCGTGTGTGGCGGATGAGATGGTGGCTGCCGCGAAGGTAATCGATGGAATAAAAAACGATGAGGTTGGGCTAAGGCTGCTGACGGTGGCGAGGTTGGTGGAACGCAAAGGCCATTTGCCGGTACTCGAAGCCATTAAGAACTTGCCTGAGGTTAGATATGATATTGTGGGTGATGGACCATACCTAAAGGTCATCGAGGAGAAGATTGTAGAACTCGGTTTAGGCAACCGTGTAACTGTGCATAGTATCGTTAGTAATGATGAACTGGTGCAGTTTTACCGTGATGCTGATGTGTTTGTGATGCCAGCTAAGAAGACGGCGACGGATCGCGAGGGGTTCGGTATAGTTTATCTTGAGGCTGGGCTGTTCGGCTTGCCAGTTATCGCCAATAACACACCCGGTGTTGACGAGGCAGTTATCGATAATATGACTGGCACACTTATCGATGGCTCGGTCGAAGAACTAACGAAGGCCATCGAGAGATATCAAAACGATGAGAGGCTCGGCGAGGAACAAGGAAAGAGGGGGAGAGAACGAGTGTTGGCGGAGTTTACAAGGTTGGCGCAGATGTCGAAGTTAGATGAATTACTGAGTTAGTATGAAGCCACTCATTTCCGTAATTGTGCCAACATATCAACACGCGGCAACACTACCGGCTTGTTTGGATTCTATTTTGGCACAGGCGGGAGTTGGGATTGAAGTGATTGTTGTCGACGATGGGAGTACGGATAATACGCCAGCGGTGTTGAAGAAATATGCGAATAGAGTGACGGTTATTCGCCAAGAGAACAAAGGTTCTAACCCAGCTCGCAACCGAGGCCTGTATGCGGCGACGGGTAAGTATCTCATGTTTGCAGATGCGGATGTCGTTCTGAAGCCAGGAATGTTGACTAAATGTTTTGCGACACTTGAGTCGGCGCCAAGTAATGTTGGTTATGCGTATACTGGATTCCGTTTTGGTTGGAAGGTATTTCGCGGGGTGCCTTTCTCTGCCGCTCGTTTACGACGCGTAAATTATATTCATACAACTTGTTTGGTTAAGCACAGCGTCTTTTCTGGCTTTGACGAGACCATCAAACGATTCCAGGATTGGGATGTTTGGTTGACTATGCTCGAACGCGGGTTCGAGGGTGTGTTGGTGCCTGCCAGCTCAGCTATTCGTGGGGGTGTTTGGTTTAATGTCCGTATTGAAGGAGCTTCGCGAATTGGTTCCAGTTGGTTGCCGTCATTTGTCTACCAGCTACCGTGGCGTTGGTTGCCGTGGAAGCCAGCACGAGTTAGCCGGTACGAGGCAGCGCGGAAGATAATTGTTAAAAAACATCATCTTGTATGACCGATGTATCAATCGTTATCCTAACTTACAAAGAAGCGCCTGAAGTGCTGGCGGCGTGTTTGGCGGCGGTTGCGAGCTCCAGGTCTCTTAGAGACAGGGCAGGTCACTTAGAGACCTGTGATTATGAATTGATAGTGGTCGATAACGCTGGAAGTTTGGCCACGAAGGAACTCGTTAATGAGTTATTGCCCGATGCTGAGTACATCGCGAATAATATTAATCGAGGGTTCGCGGCGGCGGTGAATCAGGGAATGAGGTTGGCGACTGGGCGCTATGTTCTTCTTTTGAACCCGGATACTGTTGTGCCGCCAGATGCCATCGAACAAATGGTCAAGCATATGGATGCGGATACGGAGGTGGGGATTGGGAGTTGCATTATTCGTTATCCGAACGGTGAGCTACAGGACAGTATTCGCCGTTTCCCTAGGATGATAGACCAGCTACTGATCATGCTCAAGGTGCCGCATTTCATTCGTCGAGTATGGAGCATTGATGACTATATGATGCGAGATGTGGATGCTTTTAAAACGCAGGATGTGGATTCGATCATGGGGGCGTTCATGATGATTCGCCGGAGTGTGATTGAGAAGATTGGTTTGTTTGATGAGCGCTACTTTATTTGGTTTGAGGAGGTGGATTATTGTAAAATGGCATATGACGCTGGCTTTAAGATTCGTCATTATGCGGATGTAGAGATTGTTCATCATAAGGGTCACACTTTTGACCAATTGGCAACAATCCGCAAACAGAAGTGGGTGAGGGAGAGTATGCGAAAATATTTTGCCAAGCACCACGGTGTAGGCCCGGCGATGATATTGTGGATTCTGGCACCGTTGTTCATCGTGCTAGCGTATGGGGCGGCAGTAATTAAGCGAGGTTAGCTTTAACAATATGTTTACTAAACAATTCATAGGTAGGACTTCGTTAATCACCATTGTGGCTTTGACGCTGACGGCGCTGGTAGCGATTCCTATCCAACACCAGCAAATTCCGTCGTTGATCGTGCTCGGTTTGATATTTGTGATGACGGCTGTCATGTCGTCTCGCTCGCCGATAAACGGCTTGCTGATTGCTTTTGCCGAGATTATGGTGGGAGGGCACGGGCACTTAATAGATGCTTCCGTTGGCGGATTCAGTTTGTCGATCAGGATGGTAATTTTTGTGGCCGTGATGTTGGCTTGGCTCATCTCGTCGATACGGACAAACAACTGGCCGAAGTTCATGGTACTACGCGACACGCCGTGGGTGTTGCTGCTCGTTGCTGTGGTGGTCGGTACTGTCATTGGCTTCCTGCAGAACAATGCCGGACAGGTTTTTGACGACGCTAATAGCTACATTACGATTGCCTACCTCTTACCGATGTTGTCTATTGCTTGGGATAGCAATAAAAAACGCGAATTGCTCCAGGTATTTTTTGCCAGCACCATCTTTATTTGCGTTAACACTTTGCTTGTTGTCTTCCTATTCACCCATCTGCCTGGCGGAGTTTTGCGCGGCGTTTATGAGTTTGTGCGCGACGCTCGGATTGCCGAGGTAACGCTGTTGACTGGGCCGAGCTGGTTTGTAAATAACTTCTTATCAAATGCTAGTTCGTGGTATTTTAGGGTTTTTGAGCCAGCTCATTTCTTTCCACTAGTAATGATTTTTGCGCTGGTGGCTGCAAAGTTTACGGTATGGAAAAGTGAGAAGATGCCGCTTGCTGCTCGGGCCACATTTGTTTTATGTGTTGCAACATTTATTGCCAGCCTCTCACGAAGCTTTATGATTGGTGCTTTTGTTGGGGCAATTATCACAATGTTGTTTGTGTGGCTTGAGGCAAAAAAAACTGTCAGTAAACACCTCCTCAATAGTGTTAGAGTTGGTGTGTTAATAGTTATCGGAGCGGTATTGTTCTGGGCGGTAATAGTGTCGCCGATTCCTAAACATCCTAATCTAAAAGAGGCCGCTTTTTATAAGTCGACGCAAGCTGACGATAGGAATCTAGCCGTTAGTAGCCGCTGGAACTTGCTTTACCCGATGTATCAGGAAATCGTGGCCAGCCCGATGCTCGGCCGTGGTTTTGGCCATGATGTTACTTTCATCACGGACGACCCTCGTATTCGCGCCTTGAACCAAACTGGTGAATATACAACCTATCGTTTTGAGTGGGGTTATCAGGACATTTGGCTCAAGATGGGCTTGCTCGGCCTGATTGCTTTTGTTTGGTATATGGTTGTTGTTAGTCGTGCGTTCTACTACACCTACCAAACTCACGGTAATAGATGGCTAGTCATTGGTCTTTACGCTGGCTTGGTGGCGCTCTTCGTGACTCACATTTTCTCGCCGTACCTCAATCACCCGATCGGCTTAGGCTATATGATTTTTGTGTTGCCGTTCTTTGATTGGGAGGGCCTCACAGCGTCGATGATTAAACAAGAAGGTGAGAAGGTACCTTTACGATTGCCGAAGCTGGCGCAGACGGTGACTACGAGGGGACAGAAGATATAATTATTATAAATGTATGTTAATCACTAAAACTGATTACCTAGAGTACACATTTTGCAAAAAGAATTTGTGGTTGCGGAAGCATAAGCCAGAGTTGTTTGAGGGTATGGAGTTTAGTGATTTTGAGAAGAAGATTATTGAGGACGGTAACTTGGCGGAGGCGGCGTGTAGGTTGCTTTATCCGGAGGGAGTGTTGATTGAGAGCCATCATGGGCAGGCGATAATTGATACTAAGGAGGTGATGGCGGATAGGCAGACGGTTTTTCAGGCAACATTCCAGAATGATGTGTTTTATTTGCGGGCAGATATTTTGAAGTGTGTTGGCCCGGTAGTAGACGATGGAATCGTCACTTCAGGGCTTGGTGGATGGGAGTTGTTTGAGGTGAAGGCGACGAATGAGGTGAAACGAAGAGCGCCGCATCACCATGTCAACGATTTAGCTTTTCAGAAGATCGTGATTGAGGCTTGCGGGGTGAAAATAGTTAAGGCTGGCGTCATTCACCTTAATCGCGAATACAGAAAGAATGGTGAGGTGAATAATCACGCATTATTCATGGAGGAGGATTTGACGGCGGAGGTGATGGCCGCGGAAGAACAGGTAAGGGGAGAGATGGAGCAGATGAAGGAATGCTTGGAGCAGCCAGAGCAGGCTGGTTGTGCGTGTTTGTATGAGGGGAGGAGCAACCATTGCTCAACATTTGCTTATTCTAATCCAGAGGTGCCGGCTTATTCTGTTCATAACTTCAATCGGATTGGCATGAGTAAGAAGAAGCTTGAGGATTGGGTGGATAGGGGGGAATTGGCGTTGACTGAGATTCATAATCCAGAAGATTTGAATAAAGCGCAGAAATTGCAGTACACAGCTTGCCTGTTGGACAAGGCAATAATCGATTACGCTGCAGTTAGGAAAGCGCTGGATGGTTTGGTATTTCCGCTCCAGTTTTTTGACTATGAGGGTTATGGCAGTGCGATTCCAATGTTCGATGGTTTTGGGGCGTACGAGCAGGTACCGTTTCAGTATTCACTTCATATCATGCAAGCTGGTGGGGAGATTGAACATCGTGAATTCATCATCACCGAGCCGACTGGGGATTTGACCTTACCACTTATTGAGCGAATGAAGGTGGACATTGATCCTGCGGGAACGGTGATTAGTTGGTACAGTAGTTATGAGAAACAGCGGAACGATAAACTAGCCGAATTACACCCGGAGTACGCGAGTTTCTTGAAGGAGATTAATGACAAGATGTTTGATTTGATGACAATTTTTTCCGATGGCCACTATGTTGACCCGGCTTTTAAGGGGAGTGCAAGTATCAAAAAGGTGTTGCCGGTGCTTGTGCCAGCCCTTAATTACTCGGTGATGAATATTAGTAAAGGTGATCAGGCGAGTGAGAGGTGGGAGAAGTTGATTTCGGCAAAAACTTCGGCGACTGAAAAAGAGAAGATTGCACGCGACTTGCTCGACTATTGCGCACTGGACACCTGGGCGATGGTGGAGATTTATCGGGTGTTGCGGAGTTTGTAGTGTGAATACACCTGGGGTATTCACTATGGTATAATCCTGCCATGTCATTATCTGTTAGGCCAACAATCAAAATATATTGGGCTCATGTTAGGCGCTACCCGATTAGATTTTCGATTTTTATTGTTGCTTTACTGGTGCTAGATTTAGCTAATTTGGTACCTGCGCTGTTAAGTAAAAAGTTTTTTGACTCATTCGCGACAGGCCAATCGGGGACTGCTTTGGCAGCAACTTTGTTTGGTGTACTGTTCTTGATGGTAGGGCTTGATGTTGGTATGTGGGTGGTGCGCCGTATTGCCGATTTTCTTAATAACTATTTGCAGCCACGGATTATCGTCGACCTTGAGCAGACCGCTTTTGCGCACTTATTGAATCATTCGTACCGGTTTTTCACTGATAATTTTGCAGGTTCACTGGTTAAAAAGGTGCACCGTTTTGGCAGATCTTTTGAGCGGCTGATGGACTTGCTGACCTGGAAGTTGATACAGATTGTAGTGGCGATTGTTGGTACGATTGTTATTTTTTATCTTCGTAGTCCGTTGTTTGCGTTTATACTTAGCATTTGGGCAGTGCTGTTTGTTGTTATTAATATCATGGTTGCTAGGTGGAAGTTGAAATGGGATATAAAACGGGCTGAGCTAGATACGGAATCAAGTGGAGTTTTGGCTGATGCGGTGGGTAACGCTGTGACCATTCAGCAGTTTGTTGGTAAGAAATTTGAGGAAGCGAGATTTGCGGAAGTCAACGGTCGATGGCACAGGATGGCGGTTTTTACTTGGAATCTTGGTGTGATCAACGACGCTGTGCAAGGTGGTTTTATGTTGCTGTTGAACGCGGTGTCGATGTTTGTAGCTATCAATATGTATGTTGCTGGTGTCATAACGCTTGGTGATTTTGCTCTTATCCAGACGGCGCTCATTGGTTTGTTTATTCGGTTGTTCGATTTTGGTCGAGTTATTCGCGATTTGTATGACGGTTTTGCAGAGGCCAGAGAGATGGTAGATATTCTTGAGATGCCGTATGAGTTAGTTGATAAGAGGGGCGCTAAGAAGCTAATGGTTAAAAAAGGTGAAATAAACTTTCATAAGGTGTCGTTTAGTTATAGCGATGGGCGAGAAATTTTGAGTGACATGACGCTCGAGATAAAGCCACGAGAAAAGGTGGCCTTTGTTGGGCCAAGTGGGGCGGGAAAGAGTACGATAATTAAGCTACTGATGAGATTTTTTGATGTTTCAAGAGGCTTGATAACTATTGATGGGCAGGATATTAGTAAAGTGACGCAGGATAGTTTGCGAACACTTGTTTCGCTCGTGCCGCAGGATTCGTTGCTATTTCACCGGACGGTGATGGAGAATATTCGTTATGGCCGGCGGGATGCTAGTGATAAGGAAGTGATTGCAGCCAGTAAGAAAGCGCATTGTCATGAGTTTATTTCTGAATTGCCACATGGCTACGATACCAAGGTTGGTGAACGGGGCATTAAGCTTTCTGGTGGTGAGCGACAACGGGTTGCTATTGCTAGAGCAATTCTTAAGAACGCGCCAATTCTTGTTCTTGACGAGGCTACCAGCAGCCTTGATAGTGAAAGTGAGTCGCTTATTCAGGATGCGTTACGAGAACTAATGAAGAGCAAAACTGTTATTGTTATCGCGCACCGTCTTTCTACAATTATGCAGATGAATAGGATCGTCGTTATAGAAAAGGGCAGAGTAGTTGACACTGGTACGCACCAAGAGCTTATTGAACGCGAAGGGACTTATAATAAGCTTTGGAGCATCCAGGCTGGCGGATTCTTGCCATAATTGCTTATTTGACGGACAATTAAGTTGTATGGCAAATGAAATTTCTATTAAGAACGCCAAGGCTAACAACCTCGGATAAGAAGGTGGAGGCAGTTGTGACCGGTTTGCCGAAGACTCATGTGGTGGCGCAGAAGGTGGTTGCTTTGCCTGGTAAAAGTTTGGGTGAGACTAATTGGTATTTACTACGAGAGGCGGCACGAACAATGAAAAAGGACGATTTGTTGATTGTTGACGAACCATGCGCAGGTTTGGCTCACAAGGAACGACAGGAGGTGCTAAAGCTGCTACGAGAATTGGTAGCACGAGATATTTCTGTAATTGTTGTTGAGCATAACAAAGATATTATTGCTGGCGCTGAATATGTTATTGAGTTTGGCCCTGAGTCTGGATCGAAAGGTGGCGAGGTGGTTTTTGCTGGTGGCATTGCCGAGTTTAAGAAAGCTAAGACGCCAACCGCTCGTTATGCTTTTTCTAGTCTTGCCGAAACTATCGACTATGCTAGAAAGCCAAGTGAGAAGGCTCTGCGCATGAGGAAACGAGAGTTGACGATTAATGGTATTACTAAAAATTCGTTGAAAAATTATTCGGTGACGATTTCGTTGAATAATTTGGTGTGCGTTACTGGGCCTTCCGGTTCTGGTAAGTCGACATTATTGAGTGTGGTTTATGGTGCGTTGTTTAAGGGTAATGGTGCTTGGAAACTTAAAACTGGCTTCAAAGGGATAGAGGGCAAGTCTGATGTCCGTCGATCATACTTTGTGGATCAGCGGCCATTAAGCGGTTCGCCCACCAGCACGCCAGCGACCTATCTTGGCGTATGGGATGTGATTCGTGCAGTTTATGCTAATTTGCCAGCTAGCAAAAAGGCTAAGCTAAAGAAGGCACATTTCAGTTTTAATACTAAAGACGGCAAGGCTGACTCGGCAGCAGTGGCGAAGATTGAGTATAAGGATATTTCAATCAATGATTTATTGAAGCTGACTATTGATGACGCTGTTGCTCTGTTTTCTGCATTTCCTCTTGTGCAACGAAAGCTGGGCTTTTTGCAGGAAGTCGGTCTTGGTTATTTACCGCTCGGCCAACGCTCTGGAACATTGAGCGGTGGTGAGGCACAGCGGGTGAAGTTGGCGAAGATATTGTCTAAGAAGCTTGGCGATAGGTGTATTTATATTCTCGACACACCTTCTCGTGGTTTGCACTTGAGTGATCTTCCAGTAATAATAAAAGTTTTCCAAAAAATTATTGATAAAAATAACACGATTCTCATTGCAGACAATCGTGATGAACTTATAAACAATTGCGATGCGGTGATTGAACTTTAACAATAACCAAAACTTGAGGTCGCTCGCGACTGCACTAATCCTTACTTCTAGCTGCAGACACGCCCGCCACATTTTATAGCTGACTATATTTTGGAATGGCGACCGGCGAATCTCCTAAGGCTCTCGTCGAACTCGAGAGAGATTCACACGAGGCGGTCTTGGCGTTGTCGTGAGGATTAGTGCAGTCACTCGCTCTTATAAGGCTCAGGCTCAATAAACAATTTACAGGAGACTCGTACCGTTAAGTTCGTGATGGCCGGCAATGAAGGCTTTGGCGGGCATGCGTTTGCCAGCGGTTGGTTGGAGTTCGGTAATTTCTAGAGCGGTGGTGCCGGTGCCGATGAACAAGTGGTCAGCGGCGATGAGGACTTGGCCTGGTGGCAGGGACCGGTCGGTGTTGATAGCTGAGAATATTTTGAGGTTGGTGGTGCTGGTGCCTGGCCAGAGGTTGAGGCCGCGGATTTTGGCGTCGATGAGGGCTGCTGGTTGGTTCCAATTTATTATGCCATCAGCTCGTGACAACATTGAACAGGTAGTGGCTACAGAGTGGTCTTGTTCGGTTGGTGTGATTTCGCTATGCTCAAGCTTCTGCAAAGTTTCGATTAGTAATGGCACGCCAGTAGCAACAACTTCGGTCATAAGCGATTTGCTGGTGGTAGTTGGGGTGATGGCGAGTTTTGTTTGGGCGAGGATTGGGCCGTGATCCATGAGGGCGTCGAGCAGCATGATGGATATGCCGGTTTTCGTTTCCCCAGCTGCGATGGCGGACTGCATGGGGGACGGGCCACGGTACTTTGGAAGTAATGACGGGTGCAGATTGATTACGCCGAGTTTTGGAATATCTAAAATAATTTGTGGGATGATGCGACCATAAGCGACGACCACGAAGGCGTCGGCGTTTAGCTGGCGGAGAGATTCGATGAATGTTTCGTCCTTGAGTTTAGTTGGCTGAAAGACTGGGATGCTGTGAGACTCGGCTAATTGTTTGGTAGGCGGCGCCGTCAAAATCTTCTTACGACCGATTGGTTCGTCTGGTTGGCAGACGACGCCAGTGACATCGAAAGAAGGCTCGTTTAAGAGTCCTTGAAGGAAGTTAGCGGAAAATTGTGGGGTGCCGAAAAATATTATTTTCATAGTATAGTCTACCCCGGAGGAAGACTGCGTCTACCTCTGGGGTAGACTAGGATTGAGTTAAAGACGAGATTTGACATCGGTGACTACTTTTTCAGCGCGGTCAATAAAGAGGATGCCGTCTAGGTGGTCAATTTCGTGCTGAAAGATTATCGAGAGTAGGCCGTTGGCTTTGAGGTCGACGGTTTTGCCGGTGCGGTCCTGGGCTGTTACTTTGACGCTTGAGTTGCGTTTTACTGTGCCTGACATGCCGGGCACGGAGAGACAGCCTTCGATTGAGTTGATGAGCCTGACCGACCTGGAGGTGATGACTGGATTGATGAATGCTTCGTTACCGTGAGGGGTTTCTGCGATTATGATACGGAGGTGTGAGCCGACTTGTGGGGCGGCGATACCAACGCCATCTTCCACGCGCATTGTTTCTATCAAGTCGTCGATTATCTTCTGGGTGTGCGGTAATAAGATTTCCTCGCTACTTAAAGCGACGGAGAGAACCCGTAATTCAGGATTTGGATTCGTGAGTACTGTGAGAGCTGGCATAGGTTTGATCAATAGAGACAACTGCGGTGTCAGGTAGTGAGGCAATTGCAGTGATAACCTCGTTTAGTTTATGGTAAGGAATCCGGCCGGTTGCTTCAAGCTTTTCTGGAATGTTGGTGAATGTTTGGTTGGTGATGGCAGTGAGGGCAGCGGCGTCGGCGTGGCGAACTGTAACCTGGGCGGCGAAGGGTGGTAGTTTGTAGTTTTGCCGGGTGGCAGTTTCGTTATTAAGCCATGCTTCGGCGTTGCGCATTTCGTCGATTAGATTCGGCAACCATGTTTGGATTAGTACAGTCGCATTTTGTTGTTTACCGAAGTTTGATATTCGATGAAGCTTTCTGGCGGTTTCTTCTTCTGCTCTAAAGTTTTCTGGGTTGAGAGACAGGTCGGCTGCTAGGTCCGCTACTAACCCATACTCTTTTTTGGAGAATGGTTTGACGATGCTCGAAAAGAAATACTCAGTAACAAGTTGGATTTGGGCGCCTGTTCCTGCGGTATGATTTTTCTCGACGCGACCGACGGTAAAAGCGGGGAAGAGTGCTGTTAACGCTTTTTCGAGGTGAGCATTACCGATTCCTTTGAGATTGAGTCGACCAGTTGTGCAGGCGCCGCATTTATCTGGGATTGGCCAGATGCTGCCGCAACGCAGACAATGCGCATTCGGTGGCTTGATTGACGGGACATTGCCACAGGCTCCGCAAATGACCATGGCGCAGCAACTTGAGCAGACAACGCGTTTGGCTACTCCCTTACGGTTGTAGAAAAGTAGCACCTTTTTTCGGCTTTGTAAAGCCTTATTTATCTCAGAAATGAGTGTTTCTGACAGTAATTGCGTGTCTGTTTGTTCGTCTGGTTTTTTAAGATCAATGATTATTTGATTGGTAGAAGGTAGAGAGTAGATAGTAGATGAGGAGTTAGCGAGTTCTTCGGGGCGCGGTAAAAAGTCTGTGGTGATGAAGAGCGCATTATGTTGTAAGGCTTGTGCAGCGGCCGTGAGGCGATTGTCGAGGCGAGGATTGCGGCGGTTAGAAAAGTGATCGTCTGTGCCAGAGTTCATGAGGAGAACGGTATCAATTTTTTGGGCTGGGATAAGGGTGGCTTGCAGTGTACCGATTAATGTTGACAAGCGGCCTGAACGCCAAGCGCGGATAATTTTTTCGCGTTCGTATGGTTTTGTGTGGCCGTGGAGTACGGCAGTGCTCGGGCCGAGGTTGATGAGTTTTGCGAGAAGATCCACATCGCGTTCGCGCGGCATAACGATGAGCATCTGTTCTTTAGTTTTTTGGCGGAGGAGTTTGGCGAGAGTAAAAGAAGCTTCGGTGCCAAGTTGGCAACAGATATGTTGAACGCTGAGGTTTTGGGGCGTAAGAGTTTTCGTCGGGTCCTGCCGAATTAATTTTAAAATGTGCTGCAGTTGTTCAACTTGGTCTTTTGATAGAGAGAGTGAGGAGTTATTTGACGACACTAGATGAGGGGCGGATTGTTCGTTGGTGAGTTTGCCGAAGGTTGATAAAAAAATAGTGGGGGGCGACTGCGCAATTGATTCGGCCAGACTCACTAGGCGACTGATGTCTGATTCTGTGAGGGCGGCATGGTAAGCGACATCTATAACTTGAGCGAGTTTACTTCTGACTTCGGTTTGTTCTGTTGTGGCAACGGCAACCGCTAGGATTATTCGATTATGAAAAGGGACATGCACTAAGTCTCCAGCTGAGACATTTAGTCCGTCTGGTATTTCGTAGTCAAAGACGCCGAACCTCCTGGGCAGTCGAAGGATAGGAAAAACTCGGAGGTACACAGAATTACTCCAATAAAAAATTAATGACGGCTAGGCCAACTCCGTATGGGTATTCGTAGCTTAATAAATTAGTGGAAATTGGCATACCGTCTAGAACGCCAAGCAAAATTAATAGTTTATGATAGGCTGATTCTTGGGCTTCATGGCGGAGTTGTTCGTCGATTTGTAGTAGACCGACGACATTGTGTTGCTCGAGCATGGTGAGTAGCGTGTCATCATAAAGTTCTCCGCTGGCATGCAGGCCGCCTGGAGCGAAGTCGGTAAGGGTATGTGCGAGGTCACCGGTAGAAATTACGGCAATGCGTTTGGAGCTTTCGATTATATTGTGACTGAGTGATTGGCCAAAACTAAAATGAGATTTGGGGTCAAGATCGCACGGACTTATTGGCACCAGTTTAATGCCTGGCAGGTGCTTGGTGAGATAATCAAGTGGGATTGCAGATGCGAAGTTGAGGTGAGGATCTGTGGTTAGGGTTACAGGTTCATCGAGTTTTCGTAGCCCGCGCTGTAAGGCGTCGATTAAACCAAAATCTAGATGGTATGACTTTTGATAGCTGAGATCTCCGACTTCCGCTAAATTAGCGATGAAAGGATCGCTGACGGAAATTGAAAAGGCTTCGCTGTACCTGGTTGGGTGGTCAGAGATGAGGACGATGGTATCTGGTTTTGCTGCGTAAAGTTCGCCAGAGAGTTGTTCGAGTGCCGAACAGGTTTTTTTTACGGCACCAATTCTGTCACCACTGATTGAGGGCAGCAGGAGAGGAGAGTTTGGAACATGGGCAGCAAAAACGATCATATTATTCGGAGGTAAGTGCTGCACCGAGTGGGTGGAGAGCAAGCGCTTCGTCGCTGATGGTGAGGATTTTATTCCACGACCAACCAAAACTTAAGAAGGTAGACTCGGAGTCGATAGCACGCCGCATGCCGTCGGTAATGATGTAAACTGTAGGGCTGCCGGCGCCTTTAACTAAATTGCCGTCTGGTAGGAGTAGCGCTTTGCCTTCTTTATATTGTTCGATGATGACTGAGTCGACAGGTGTTGGCTCCTCATTCGGAAAACGAGCTGCGAGAATAGCTGGATCTACGATTACTTGCCTTACACCGTCACGAACATAATAAACAGCTTTGTTGGTTTTTAGCTGGTAGAGTTGGCCAGTGGGCGCGATGGTAGCGCTGGTAATAGCCAGGCCTTCTGAATATTGAGCTCGTTCTGTATTTGTGATGTCAACAATCTCGTCGCTAGAGAAACCAATACTGTTAAAAGTTTTATCGCTGTCAATCTTCCTTAGAGTTTCGTCGACAAGTAGAAAAATATTACTATCCTCATCCTGTAGGAGTGAATAGTTTGGGAAGTTGATAGGTGTGCCGTCTGGATAATTGCTGAGTAATGTTGTGTTTACCTGAATGATTAAGCTTGAGTTAAAGCGAGAAGTAAGGGCGCTGTAGCTGGTGATTAGTCGTTTGTAGCCATCGGTAATTAAATAGACATTTGGATCGCCGACTGCCTGAAGTAGCGACCCGGATGGGTAATTTTCGCCAAACCAGCGATCCCAAATTGAGGCGAAATTGGAGTTACCGTGAAGGTGCGGTGTATAAGCGTAGAGCGCGGCGGTGGCGGCGTTGGCCGGGGTGACTGTGGTGCTGTCGATTTTGACTGGAAGATCGGGACCGTATTTACCTTGAGTGCTGCCAGAGTTTTCGATATCTGCTAAATAGCCTTCACTGAATTGGAGTGCAGCAGAGTTTACTTGTTTACCAAAACCACGCCAGCGTTGAATGGTGCCGTCGTCTTTGGAGCAGTCGTCACAGACCGCGTAACCAGTAGCCCAGTCGAGTTGACTGTCGGTTGGGGCGTCGTCCTCCACTAAGCTTTGTTCTTTTTGGAGCAGAACGAGTAGAAATTTTGGGCTGACACCGGCGCTTTGGGCTGTGCGTAAAATAATGTCGGCAGCATAACGCACGACCCCGGTGTTGTCTTCCGTACGGTAGGTGCCGAGGAATCCGCGGTCGAGGTACGCTTGAATTTGGTTGCGGTCGAGGGCGAAAGGGTTGGTAAGATCTTCGTCTGAGATGATATAATTTGGGTCAAAAGCTAGCGCAGAACCAAAAGGCGCTAGGACAAGACTGCTAAAAGCAAGACTGATGAGGAGTCGTTTCATAGGGTTTTATTATACCACAGGCAGAAATGCCTTTGACATAGGGCAAAATGAGCCTTACTATAGGGCTATCAATCTAACTATTGGATCTATGCAACTTACAATCGGCAGCAAAGCACCAGACATTTGTCAGGCAATCATAGAAGTGCCTCGTGGAAGTCAGAACAAGTATGAGTTTGATCACGAACAGGGCGTAATCAAGCTGGATCGAGTTTTGTTCTCACCAATGTTTTACCCTTGCGATTATGGATTTTTTCCAGAAACGCTGGGTGGTGATGGCGATCCACTAGATGTTTTGGTGATGGTGAGCAATCCACTTTTTCCTGGAGTAGCCGTTGATGTTCGGCCGATTGGCGTGTTGGTGATGAGCGATGATAAAGGGCAGGACGAGAAGATTTTAGCAGTGGCCAAAGATGATGTGCGCTTCAAGCATATTACCGATTTAGCTGATGTTACGCAGCACTTGAAGGACGAGATTTCATTTTTCTTTGAGAGCTATAAGATATTGGAGAAAAAGATGACGAAGATCGAGGAGTGGCACGACGCCGCTGCTGCTAAAGAAATTATCGTAGCTGCGATGGAGAATTATAAAAGATAATAGTTGGTAGAAAGTAGTTTAAAAAATGAAAAGCTCGGCTCAGGCCGGGCTCTTCTTTATTCTACCAACTACTAACTACAAACTACCAACCCGTTGTTTATTACGAATCTCTATTTCTTCCTGTTTGTTGGCGTCGATGGTGAGGGATGAGCTGTCACTTATATCGCCCGTGATTATTTTCATGGCGAGTGGGTCAAGAATCATGGATTGGATGACGCGTTTGAGGGGGCGAGCACCGTACTGTGGATCGTAGCCACGAAGAGCGAGCAACTTTTTTGCCTTCTCGGTGACTTTGAGGCCAATTCCGCGTTCGGTAATTAGGCGTTGACTGACGAGTGCCAGTTGGAGCTCGACAACCTCAGCGATTTGTTCTTTGCTGAGAGCATGGAAGACGATAGTTTCGTCTATACGGTTTAGGAACTCTGGGCGGAAGTGTTCTTTTAGTAACTCGATAACTTTATTTTTTGTGGCATCGTCGGCGGTGACTGTACCGTCATGAAAACCGAGGCTTGATTGCTGCTGGTTGGTTAGGATTGCGTCTGAACCAATGTTGCTCGTCATGATGATAACCGTGTTTTTGAAGTTTACTTTACGGCCTTTGGCGTCGGTGATGTTACCGTCGTCTAAAATTTGCAGGAGTAAGTTGAAGACATCTGGATGAGCTTTTTCAATTTCGTCAAAGAGGACGACGGAGTAGGGGTGCTTACGAATTTTTTCTGTTAGTTGGCCAGCTTCGTCGTAGCCAACATAGCCTGGTGGCGAGCCCACCATTTTACTCATAGAGTGGCGCTCCATGTACTCGCTCATATCTAAGCGAACGAGGGCCTTTTCGTCGTTAAACATGAACTCCGCCAATGCTTTGGCTAGCTCGGTTTTGCCGACGCCGGTTGGCCCCATGAAGATAAAACTACCGATTGGGCGATTCTCTTCACTTATGCCAGCACGAGAGCGGCGGAGGGCGTTGCTGACGGCGTGAATTGCTTCTGCTTGGCCGATTACTCGTTTGCTCAAGGCTTCTTCCATGCGGGCAAGTTTTGTGAGTTCACCTTCCAACATTTTTGAGACTGGGATATGCGTCCAACGGCCAACAACTGCAGCAATGTCTTCTTCACCGACGACTTCTTTTAATAGTCCGCGTTGTTGCTGGAGGATTTTTAGATTTGTTTCTGTTTGTTTGAGTGTTTCTCGTTTGGTGGGGATTTGACCATAACGGATTTCTGCTACGCGTTGTAGATTTCCGCGGCGTTCCTCAAACTCAGCTTCGTTAATTAACTGATCCATTTCATTTTTGGCAGCGCGAATTGCCTCGATGAGTTGTTTCTCGGAGTTCCAAGCAATTTCTAGCGCACCTGATTGCTCTTTGAGATCGGCAATTTGCCTTTCAATTTCTTTGAGACGCTTTTTTGATTCTTTATCTTCTTCTTTTAATAATGCTTGGCGTTCTATTTGTAAACGCATTTCGTCGCGTTTTAGTCTGTCTAGTTCTTCTGGCATGGAGTCGATTTGCAAACGGAGGGCGGAGGCAGCTTCGTCAATCAAATCTACTGCTTTGTCTGGTAGCTGGCGATCCGTAATGTAGCGGGTAGAGAGCTCGGCAGCAGCAATAATAGCGTTGTCGGAAATACGCACGCCGTGATGAATTTCGTAGCGCTCTTTGATGCCGCGCAGGATAGCGATGGTGTCGTCAATACTTGGTTCGTTCACCATGATAGGCTGAAAGCGTCGTTCTAGCGCTTGATCCTTTTCGATATGTTTTTGATATTCTTTGGTGGTGGTTGCACCGACTACGCGAATTTCTCCGCGGGCAAGCGCTGGTTTGAGTAGATTGCTGGCGTCCATTGGCGCATCTTCACCATGACCAGCACCAACCAACATATGCAGCTCGTCGATGAAGAGAATTATTTTACCAGTGCTGGCGTTGATTTCATTAACAACAGCTTTGAGTCGTTCCTCAAACTCACCTCTAAACTTAGTACCGGCTACCATGGCGCCTAAGTCAAGCGAAACGATTTCTTTTTCTTTAAGCGACTCTGGTACATCACCCGCAATAATGCGTTGTGCTAGCCCTTCAATGATGGCGGTTTTACCAACACCAGCTTCGCCGATTAATACTGGATTATTTTTTGTACGGCGAGAAAGCACTTGCATGACGCGGCGAATTTCTTCGTCTCGTCCAATCACTGGATCGAGTTTACCACGACGGGCGAGTTCTGTTAGGTTGATGCTGAAGCGTTCTATGGCCTGTGTCTTCTTTTCTGGATCTTGGCTGGTAATTTTATTATCGCCGCGAAGTTCTTTTAGAGTTTTAACTATATCTTCCGCGGTTAGGCCGTGATTGACTAGGAGTTGGCCGGTCATCTTTTCTGTGAGTAGAGCAAGGAGAAGATGTTCAGTCGAAATATATTCATCACCAAATTGTTTGGCTAGAGCAATGGCATTTTCTAAAACATGAGCGAGAGGCGGCGTCAAAAAGATTTGACCTGGGATTGGCTGCTCCACGCTGGCATGACGGGGGATTGTTTCCAGCATGCGAACAATATCGTTTTGGATAGCTTGAATGGGTGATCCGAGTTTTTGTAGTAAAGTCATGACCATGCCATCATCTTGGGCGAGGAGAGAAGCGAGCAAATGAATTGGCTCAATACCGTGCTGGCCGTTATCGGCAGCGATCATTTGAGCAGCCTGCATGGCTTGGTTGCTCTTGCTGGTAAAATTATTTGGCATCATAGAATGGAATCGTTAGCAGTCGTAAGTATAGAGTGCTAGATGAGCGTCGTCAAGCCTTGCTTGCAATAATTTTTACTGCTAGAATTGGGCAATATGACAACTTATAAACAAGCGGTTAAAGCCATAGCTTGGGTAGTGTTTTTTCATATTTTGGGACTGATTGCTCTATATTCATGGTATCCACACTATGATATTTTTATGCATTTTGCCGGTGGGTTAGCAGTGGCCGTGCTGGCTTTTGCTCTGTTTGATCATAATATCAAAACTATTTCCCTTACTCATAAAAATAAAATTTATAAGAGATTGTTTTATTTTGTGATGGTGGTTGGTTTTACGATGATGATTGGAGTTGGTTGGGAATGGTATGAGTTTATTAGCGATAATGTAATGGCGCCAGAATTTGGTTGGTTGGTGGCACAGACGAGCGTTATTGATACAATGAAGGATCTGCTCTTCGATTTTTGTGGAGCGACTTGTGTTGTTTTGTGGCGTGGCTTATGAAGTCGCAATATTTATTTGGAGTAAGAATTGATGAGGTTGATGAATGTTGCGCTCGGGCAATGTTTAGTGAGTGGCTTGATACGGATGAGCATTTGATGGCGCATACAGTTTGCACTCCTAATTCTGAATTTTTGCTAGCAGCAAAGTCTGATAAATTATTCGCCAGGTTATTAAATGATTTTGATTTGAATTTGCCAGATGGTGTTGGTTTGCGTTTTGCTTCTGCGGCTCTGGAAAGCAGGGTGATTCGTTCAAGAGTTCCAGGTGTTTCTGCTTTGATAATTCTGGCAGAACTTAGTGCTGCGTCCAGCAAACGATTGTTAATTCTTGGTGAGCGAGTAGTGAGCGAACAGGCAGCAGCCAATCTTCGTAAACAGTTTTCGAATTTAGATGTCGTCGCTTATGATCCTGGAGTTATAAACAGAGAAGGGGATTTACCACGGTTTGCGGTAGATGTAATTGACGAAATCAAGCCTGCGGTAATAGCAGTTGGACTCGGTCAGCAAAAGCAGGAATCATGTATTGAAAAGTATAAAAGGCGTTGGCCGAGTGTGCAGGTTATGATTGGTGTTGGTGGTGCTTGTGCGATGATTGGTGGTTTATTGCCACGAGCACCAAGGCTAATGCAGCGGCTTGGATTAGAATGGCTGTGGCGCTTAAGGGTTGAGCCTAGCCGTTTACCTAGAATCTGGCGAGCTGTGGTTGTCTTTCCAGCGACGGTTATTTCAACTACACTACGAGAGGGTCGTTTCTGGCGTGCTGTATATAGAACTCTGCCAGAGATTTTTCAACAATTAATTGGTCGCTAATATGGTAACTCGTACTCGAATTGCACCTTCGCCAACTGGTTTCATGCACATTGGCACATTGCGGACGGTCATGTTTGACTATTTTTTAGCTCGCCAGACTGGCGGTCAGTTTGTAGTGAGAATTGAGGATACCGACCAAGCTAGGCTGGTTGCTGGAGCGGTTGAGGGTTTGTTGAATACTTTTAAGAAGCTTGATTTGGATTACGATGAGGGTCCCGTTTTGTTGACTGACGGTACGCTTGGCGAGAAGGGTGATTTTGGGCCGTATACTCAGTCACAGCGATTGCACTTGTATAAACCATACGCAGATAAATTGCTGACTGACGGTAATGCTTATGTTTGTTTTTGCACTACCGAGCGGTTGACTGAGATGCGCGCTGCACAGATGGCCGCTAAGCAAAATCCTAGGTACGATCGTCGCTGTGCGGCGCTCAGTCCTGATGAGGTAAAGGCTAGACAGGATGCAGGAGAAAGATATGTAGTTAGAATGAGAATTCCGGAAGGTGAGTCACGATTTGTTGACGCGATTCGTGGGGAAATTAGTTTTAATAATGCCGATGTTGACGATCAGGTTATTGTTAAGTCTGATGGTTTTGCTTCCTATCATTTGGCGGTTGTCGTTGATGACTATTTGATGAAGATAAGCCATGTGTTGCGGGGCGAGGAATGGATTTCTTCTACACCGAAACAAATTATATTGTGCGAGATGCTTGACATACAGATGCCAATCTATGCTCATGTTCCGTTAATTTTAAATCCGGATAAAACAAAACTTAGCAAGCGAAAGGGGGATGTGTCTGTTGAAAGCTATTTAGCTAAAGGTTATTTGCCAGCTACCTTAATTAATTTTATTAGTACGCTTGGGTTTAATCCGAAGGCTGATCAGGAAATATATGAGCGAGCTGAGTTAGTGAAATTATTTGACTTATCTAAGGTGAGTAGGGCAGGGGCTGTGATGAACATTGAAAAGCTAGATTGGATGAACCATCAATACTTAATGCAATTATCGCAGGGTGAGTTGGTAGCAGTTGTACAACCTTTTACGACATTAGATTTGTCGTCACTAACTTTGCAGAAAGCGTTGATGATAGAGCGAGAACGAGTAAGCCGGTTGACTGAATTTGCGGATAAATTGAGCTCATATGTTAGTATAGCCTCATATAATCCGGAGGTCTTAGTATGGAAGAAATCTACAAAGGAGGATTCGTTATTGCAGCTTACGAATATTTCAAATGTTCTATCTCTGTTGGAAGATGCTGTGTTCGATTCGGTGACACTTCTCGAGGCTGCGATAAAGGAGTATATTAATAGTAACGGATTGCAGAACGGTAATGTGCTGTGGCCGTTGCGCGTTGCTTTATCGGGGCTTGAAAAGTCTGCTAGCCCGTATGAGTTGTTGTGGGTTTTGGGTAAGGATGAAACACTTGTTCGTTTGCAGCAAGCACAAAAATTAATCGGTTAATCTATTATCATGACTAAACGCCAAACAATTACTTTGTTGGCAATAATTCCACTAATGGTAGTGGTCTTGTTTGGTAGTCGGATTGGTTATGTTTGGGCGGATGACACGACTGCGCAGGAATTACAGGAGCAGATCGCTGCAAAGAAGGCTAAGATAAGTGATGTAAATAGTAAACTTGATACTTTGCGGAAAAGAATATCCGGGGCATCGAAGATGGTTGCCTCGTTAGAAAATGATGTGGCGTTGCTTGAGAATGAGGCGGCTATAGCGGAGCTTGATATTACTGCGACCGAGACGGAGATCGAACAACAGAACTTGGAGATGCGTGTACTGGAGGCAGATATTAGTTTGAAAACTGCAGACATTGCTCGCCAGCGAGCGATGTTGTCGGATATGCTATTTACGCTTAATCAGCGTGAGGATCATGGTTTGGTAGCGACATTTTTTGGAGCAGAGAATTTTCATGAGGCGTTTAATGGCGTGGCACAACTTGAGGATGTGAATAGAGGCTTAAAGCAGACGGTAGATGCCACACAGGCCGTGCAGGCAGATTTGGAAGCAGATAAAGCTGACCATGAAATTAAAATAGCTTCGTTAAACGATTTAGCTAGTGAGTTGGCTACGAAGGTGGCAAAGTTAGCTTCACAGCAACAGGCGAAGGAGGTATTGATGGCGCAAACAGAGAACAACCAGGCGGGGTATATAACATTAATGAGTGAGCTGCGACAGGAGCAGCAGAGTGTGGCGTCACAAATTGCTGCTTTGCAGAACTCTGTTGAAGAGAAGCTGAAACAGAATGACCAAAGCGGGGAAGGGTCGTCGGATATTTCCTGGCCTTTGCGGGGTATTATCACTGCTTTATTTCACGACACATCGTATCCATTCCGTAATCTATTTGAGCATCCTGGGCTAGATATTGCGGTACCAGTTGGAACTTCGGTAGCTGCTGCCGCACCTGGCTATGTTGCTTGGGCTAAAACTGGCAGTCAGTATGGTAACTACGTAATGATAATTCATACTAACGGCATGGCGACGCTTTATGCTCACTTAATGCGCATGGATGTGAAGGCAGATCAGTTCGTCAGTCGTGGTGATCAGATTGGGTTATCTGGTGGTAGGCCCGGCATGCAAGGAGCTGGGTTATCTACTGGGCCACATTTGCACTTTGAAGTAAGAAAAGGTGGTATTCCTGTTAACCCAATGAGTTATTTGTCGCAGTAGAATTGGTCATGAAAAGCGAAATTAAAAATAGGGGTACATTGGTACCTCTATTTCAATACAGCGCATTTAAATCGGTCGTGTATTCGGAGACAGACTGGTGATAAGTGATTGTTAAGTGAAATTAAAAACCTACTATTGGTTCGTAAAAGGTATATTCCGCGACCCTTTGATTAGGCTTATTCAGGTTGGATGTAAAGGTGATTACCAAAACGAAGGTCAAGATACTTAAGTGTTGAGAGTTCTGTTCCCCCTTGAGCCTTGTAGGTGTCAAACATGCTTATGGTTTGTACAACATTTTGTGTCACATCAATATACAACGCGATGAGATCATTTTGAACTGTGACCCACGGCTTAGAAGCGTCGTCAAATGTATACGATAGTGGGGTCAGTCCCCTGTCACGCAGTAAATCATCAAGCACCAGAATGTTCGCGAGACGAGTTACATCTAAAGTTTGCTGACCAAGCGTGACAGGCTCTGCCTTCAGCGTAATAATGATCGGCATGGTCGGCTGAATACCTAGGGCCACGGGTACTTCCCCGTTACCAGACTTGCGGGCAGCTATATTCGCAATAACTTCCGGCTGTGCTTCTTTAACTGCGGTACCAGAGAGGTCGAGCAAGTAGGTTTTATCACCACTCAGCCACGCTACTTGTGTGATTCGTTCGGTAGCGTTAATTTTTAAATGGCGTCCAGATCTTGTTAGAGTAATGTTGGCAAAATTATATTTACTATTGAGGTCGCTGATAACCTTTGAGCTCTTCATTAAGAAGAGTTGCCTTCCTGGAACAATGAGGAAACGGCGGTGATTGATAACATTATTTACAACATCTTCAACTTCGTTTGGTGTTAGTGTCGTCAAACCATATATTTCTACCTGAGAATATTGGAGGAGTGGTAGGTACAGAAATGATGCAAAGAGACCGAGGCTCATGGTGATTATTACAAAAAGTAATATTCGGGGGTTGATGTGCCGTGGCTCGTGAGAAAAAAATGGGTTACGCAAACGCCCGCCCGCGTAAGAACGGGCATGAGCGACACGGGTAAAATTGCGATGTTGCATCATACAACAAGCCGCGGGATGAGTGAGTTGATACGAGTTACTACTTCATAGTTAATTGTACCAAGTTCCTGCGCGATTGTCTCCGCTGTTACTGAGCTCATACCCTCACGACCGAGTAGAATAGCAGTGTCCCCCACTTTTATTTGCGGTATTTCTGAAACATCAACCATTAGCATATTCATGCAGATCCTGCCGAGTACTGCGCAAGGTCGGCCGTGCAATAAAACTCGACCTTTGTTTGAAAGTCCCCTGTCGTAGCCGTCCCAATAACCAACCGGGAGGATGGCCACGCGGATAGCCCGATTAGTTATGAATGTTCGGTCGTAACCAACTGCGCCACCAGCTGGAACATCCTTAACTTGGGCTACTTTTGTTTTCCAGCTGAGAACTGGCTGCAGCTCGAAGGCTCGGCCTCGCTGGACGGCTAAGCGAAGTTCGGCGCTGGGCCACAGGCCATACAACGCTAGGCCGACGCGTACCATAGTGTCGTGTACTCGGGGCGCGAAGATGGTAGCAGCACTATTTGCGCAGTGAACGAATGGTACGATCAGCTCATAGCTAGCACAGATGCTTAAAGCTCGTTGTAGAGCGTCCTCCTGCGTGTAAACAAAATGTTGCTCAGCTGTGTCTTCGGCCGACGAGAGATGGGTTGATAAGCCGACAAGCTTCACGCTCCTAGGATTGTTTTTAATAATTCGTAGTAGGTCGGCGAGTACACGGTCTGCTGCACCGAGTCGATTAAGTCCGGTTTCCATTTCGATGTTTACTAACGCGACCTTCTGTTCTGCTATTGCTGCGTTAATGATAGCAGCTAGGTCCTCTTCGTCGTAAATATTTTGTACGCAGTCATTCTTGACGACCTCATTAAAGCGTTCGGCTGGCACCATGCCCATAATAAAAATCGCAGCGTCTGGCGCGACTTTTCGAACTGTAAGAGCCTCGTCAAGACTGTCGACGCCAAAATGCGTAACTCCAGATTCACCAAGAAGACGAGTGACAAGTTCAATGTTGTGACCGTAAGCAAAACTCTTTACAAAGGCGCAGAGAGAAACGGTGGGTTCCAGCAATGCTTGAATTAAGGCTACATTTGCAGCCAATGCTGTACGCGAAATCTCCACCCAGGTACGGGGGTTAGATTTTATATTACTCAACACAAACTAGTTTTCTTTTGGTGTTATGACACTCTTACCGATATACGCCTGGAGAATTTCTGGAATGCGTACACTACCGTCTTCTTCCTGGAAGTTTTCAAGGATAGCGGCGATTGGCCGGCCGGAAAAGGCGGTGCCATTAACCGTATGTACAAAAGCTATCCCCTCCTCTGTGCGATAACGCGTGTTAAGCCGACGAGCCTGGAAGTCTGTACAGTTACTGGTGGAATGAGTTTCGCGGTACCGCTCTTGTGATGGGAACCATGCTTCTATATCCCACTTTTTGGCAGCTGGTAGGCCGAGATCGCCGCTGACAATGTCTAGAACATGATATGGCAAACCAAGGCCCTGCATAAGTTCTTCTTCTATGGCTAGCATTTTTTCGTGTTCGGAAGCAGAGTCTTCTGGTTTACAGAAACTAAACATCTCAACTTTTGTGAATTGATGAAGACGAATGATGCCTTTTGTGTCCTTGCCGTAAGTTCCTGACTCGCGGCGGTAGCAGGGTGAAATGCCAACATAACGCTTTGGAGCTGTATTGAGATCAAGAATTTCGTCTGTGTGCATTGGGCCGATTGCTTGTTCCGATGTACCAATAAGGTAGAGGTTGTCCTTGGCCAGATAATATATTTCATCGTGACCACCGTGCTCCAAATAGCCCATGGCGCGCATGGATTTGGCGGTAATAAGGTGTGGAACGGTGACTGGTGTAAAGCCGTGCTTGATGGCGGTGCGGACGGCGTAGTCAATAAGGGCCATTTCAAGCAAGGCGCCATCACCGACTAAATAAGTAAAACGAGCGCCGCTAACTTTTGCTGCTCGCACGGTGTCGATAATGCCAAGTTTTTCACCAAGTTCCAAGTGATCTTTTGGTGTGAAAGTAAACTGACGAGGCTCACCGACCAAGCGGATAGCTACATTTTCTGCATCACTGTGAGCAATACGAACATCTGGTAATGAAGGATTGGGAATCTTATAGAGTAGCTCGGTTAGTTCCTCCTCAAGCGGCGCGAACTCAGCCTGTAGATTTTCCGCTTTAGCGTCTAGTGGACGCATTTCTTCAATCATGGCCTTGCGTTCAGCTGACGAGGCCTTGGCGATGCGTTTACCTGAATCATTCTTTTGTGCGGCGATGCTTTCCATCTCGCCCTTTAGGCCACGAACTTTGCGGTCAAGGTCAAGAATACGGTCAATATCTATTGCTACATTTTTAGCTGCTGCTGCATCGCGAATGATGTTTGGCGTTTCGCGGAGAATTTTCATGTCCATCATAGAGGAGAATTGAGGAGCGAAGATTTGTAAATTGTTGGTTTGTAAGCAGGGAGCGTTATAATTTGCGGAGAACCCAGTGTCGTAAAACGCTTTGACAGAAGCTCTTGAATAGCCTGCTGGTCATAACCGCAGGCAATAATATCTGGTTTGATTTTTTCAATTACTTGCCATGTGCCAAAAGCGTCGTTGCCGTCGTCGTCCAGTTCATCCCCTGCTAATACCTCGTCCACATTCTCGTTCAGACTTAGAGCGGCAGCACGCTCAGCATATGTCTGCTGCGGATCATGGCCCTTTAAGAAGCGGATGCTGGAGTCCGAGGCTAGGGCGACGACCAGGTAGTCACCGAGTGCCTTGGCTTCATTTAGGAAGTGGCCGTGACCGTCGTGCAATATGTCAAAGGCACCGAAGACCATTACTTTCATACAGTCTTATTTTCAGGTTTTAGCGTTGGGAAGAAAATGATCTCCTTAAGGTTTGCTGAGTTTGTAAGGAGGGCTACCAAACGATCTATGCCGATTCCGACACCACTGGTTGGCGGCATGGCATGTTCGAGTGCTGACAGGAAGTGCTCGTCCATCCATTGTGCCTCCTCGCTACCCTGATCGCGGAGTGCTTGCTGCTCCGCAAAACGGGCGCGTTGATCGAGTGGATCGTTTAACTCGTGATAATACGCATTGACAACTTCTGTTCCCTGTACAACAAGCTGGACTGAAGAGCTCTTGCTGGGATCCGCTGGCGAGACTTTGGCTAACGGCTTTAATTCAAGAGGATAATCAAACACCCAGGTTGGCTGCGTGATTGCAGCGCGAGCCGTTTTTTTGTAGAGCCTGTCATAGAATTCTCCGAGGCCGACGCAACCCTTAAAGTCAATTTTCAATTTAGCTGCTTTCACGGCAACAAACAATTCCGCTGACGAGTGAATGGTGTCAATGTCAATTCCGCAGGCGTCAATGATTGCCTGACGGAAGGTTATTCTTTTCCAGGGTGCGGAGAAGTTAATAGAGCCTTCGCCATAAGGCACCACCAAGCTACCGAAGCTCGAGTTGACAATGGTAACGATAAGCTCCTCAAGCATGGCCACAAAGGCGTCCTTGCTGGCATAGGCCCAGTACAGCTCCATCATGGTGAACTCCGGATTGTGAGCGTAGTCAATGCCTTCGTTACGGAAACAGCGGCCGATTTCATAGATTTTCTCAAAGCCACCGACGACCAGACGCTTGAGATAAAGCTCTGGCGCGATACGCAAATAAAAGTCCGCGTCGAGGGCGTTGTGGTGTGTGATAAATGGTTTGGCACTGGCGCCACCTGGGATTGGTTGCAGTATTGGGGTTTCTACTTCCATGAAGCCACGGCTGTCCAGAAAGTGACGCATGGCGGTGACGCTTTTGGAACGGGTAATAAACCGTTCACGAACCTCTGGATTACTTATTAGATCTAGTTCGCGATGACGATAACGAATTTCAACATCTTGCAGACCGCTCCATTTATCTGGTAATGGGGCAAGCGCCTTGGATAGAATGGTGAAGCTGATTGCGAGAATTGATCGCTCACCTTTTTGTGTAACATACATGCCGCCAGCAAAGCCAAAGAAATCTCCAACATCTGCATGGTCAATAAAAAATTGGTACTGCTCGTTGCCGACTTGGTCTTCCTTTAAAACAACTTGCATTGAACTAGTACCGTCAACGAGGCGGAGAAAAGTAAGACCGCCCATCTGACGCAAGGCCGTGAGGCGGCCAACGACTGTTACAGCCTCCGCTGCTGCTTCAAGTTGCTCAAACTGACCAAGAACTTGGGCGATGGTGTGGGTGCGAATAACTTCTGCCGGGTAAGGCTCGACGCCCTTCTCTCGCAGGTTTGTTAAACGAAGACGGCGCTCGGCTCTTTCATTTCCAGACATATACAAAACGCTAGCTATACAAAAGCACTTCTCGCCCAATTTTACGGGAAAGAGGTGCTTTAGGCAATAGCGACAATCTCGTAGGCAACAACGCCTGTTGGTGTAGTTACCTCCACCTTGTCACCTAAAGAGCGGTTCATAAAGGCAGCACCGAGTGGCGAAAGATTACTAATTTTGGCCTCCATTGGATTCGCTTCATTCTCGCCGACCATCTGGTAGGCGCGTTCAATACTGCCCGCCTTGACGGTAAACTTTGAGCCCAGGCCTACCATGCCCCCTATTTTGTCGTCCACAATTACTGCGGTGGAAATCATGTGGGTCAAGTCAACAATGCGCATTTCATTTTGTGCTTGCTGTTCCTTGGCATCATGATATTCAAAATTCTCTGAAATATCGCCCAACTCTTTAGCGTCACCAATTTTTGTCGTGATGACAGGGCGAATATTTTTTATGCGATCAATTAACTCTGCCTTCATGTCCACCAGGCCGCTAGCTGAAACATAAGTAACATTAGGATTGCTCATACACAGAACGAAAGCCGCTCCGCTAATTGCGGAACGGATTGATTGATGTGATTAGTGTAGCAGATGTGTAATGTGAGTCAAGTTGCTTGCCGGTGAACTTGTTGGGGTTAATGTAACCGGTTGTGCCAGATGTTTTTTGAGTGTTGCCGTATGGTGAGAGTAATGAAGTTATAACCGCTGTTTGTGGCTGGAGCAACAACTCTATTATTCGCTCGAATCATCGAATCGGCAATTCGTCTGAAACCATTACCTGCTCGATTTACAAAGTCCAAGAACGAATTTCCATCTGGATCCGCGAATCTTAATGGATTGTTTCTGGCGTATGAGTATGAGTTTAGTGCTTGAGGGTCCTTCAGTGCTCCATTGTCCATGCCGATGTTAAGGAACACATTATCCTCACTCAAGAACCTTCCCAAGTTAGCAGAGTAGTAACGAGCGCCGTAGTAGTAGAAGCCGGTGTCTTTGTCAAGTTGCTTGCCGGTGAATTTGTTGGGGTTAATGTAGCCTGT
>JAGVNL010000033.1 GCA_020053275.1 bacterium | reverse complement strand
GCCTAGAAAGAAGCTAAACTACTCAACCCCGAACCAGGCTCTAAACCGCCTCCTCCTTAAAAGGTCACAAAGTGGTGCTATAAATCCTTGAACCTACCAGAATTAGCTTAAAACAAAGGGACTTTTAGCCTAAAAAGGTTTGGCAACCCACCAGTTTTATCCGTAAAAATGCCTTGGCGTTTGGAAAGTCTATATTCAAGGGGAATTGAACCCGTACCCCCAGGTACCAACTCTGGGATGGCTACCATTACCACTACAAGCCCCTATCGGCCCGGGATGATAGAAAATAAAGAGACTCCGCCATTACAAATAAGGTAATGGGGAGTCTCTTTACGGTACCCGGAGGATGGCTCGTCGAAGCCACACCAGAGTTATCTATATTCCACCACGCCACCCAACCAGTGTCAAACACTCTGACTGTGGATAAGTGGTCTACCTCGAGCGTATACCCCAGAGGTAGACCAAACAAAACGCGCACCCAGGAGACAGGTCGCCCGGGTGGCGTCTTGTCTGCTTGAGTGCGCAGGGTGGCCGAACGAGAGGTATTAATTCTCGCCCGACCGAGGGGACTACTCTACTAGAAAGCGCACACCAGCATCGCTCAGCCACCTCTGTTGGAATGACTCGATGGTGTACTCGTGGTACGCGCCGAAATCCGCATCCCAAGGACCAGGGTCGTTCACCACGACATACTTCTGGTTCATTCCCACAATCAGCATTGCATGCGCGCTGCCGCTGGTCATCACATCGGTTTCATTGTCACCCTGCCAGGAGGTGAAGACGAGCGTTGGGTCGCTATCTTCCAGGGCACCATAGATGTCTTGGAGGCTGAGCGGCTCGTAGGAATCCTTGAATGGCCGTGCCGTGATGTCGTAGTACCAACTCATCGTGTCGCTGAGCTGGAGCGCATTGGTGACCGATCCATAGTTGTAGTCGTCGATGTTCTCTTCCATCCAGGTGATGACATCCACAATGTCCTGCGTCTCTGGCGTGAAGCCGTCGATGCAGGCCGCTGCCATCACGACCGATGTCGGTCCGCAGTTGAGGGTCGATGGATTCTCCTCCGTCACCTCGGCGAATTGCTGCGAGAGCCATGGGCAGTCGAGGATAATTTCCTCTGCCGGCCGCCATGGGACGAAGGGTGCCGCCTCAGTCACCTCATCAATGAAATCTTCCTTAGCGCAGGCAACAAAGAAGAAAATGAAGCAGCCTAGCAGGCAGCTGAAGATGTGTTTGAACACGATTGACTCCTAGCCTTGTGGCCAGTTGTTGGTCGACATTGACTATTGGGCAAGGATTTACCCTGCGCTGCGCACGAGCCATAGCTCATGTTCAATGAAGGGAACCCCGTAGTGACGCTTTGCGTCTACTACGGGGGAGTGGCTGGCACTCAAACCCGTGAGGGGAGTGCCAGCCGGGGGACGCTACTCGACGAACTGTACCGTCGTCCACATATCCGTGTGGCCATCGTTCCAGCCCTGCACTTCCTGCTCGGTACCAATGTCCCGCCAGATGATGGTCGAGAGCATGAGGTCGGCGATGGTGCCAACGGGCGCGAGCTCCGTGTGTGGGAACTCGTAGACGAGCCACTTGGTCTCTCCAGCTGCGATAAGGACGGTGTCCATCTCGCCCGTGAAGTCGTAACCGAGTGGCCAGAAGCCATCCGACCAGGTGAAGTGAAGCTCTTTGTCAGGGACGACGCCGTTCGGGGGCGTGGCATCGAAGACGAACTCATCACTTGGGTCGTACATGTTCGCCTCCTCATTGTAGACCGGCATGAGCCACAAGGCACCATTCTCCCAGTCCGAGATGGCGTACTGGAGGACGATGACCTCGATGTCTCCGCACGGGTCGGCTGTGACGCCGAACCAGAGCTGGAGTTGCTCACTGGGGACGAGGGTGTCCACCTCCTCCGTCTGTAGCGAGTAGGTCGGGTAGGACTGGACGAAGGCCTCGTCCATGGGGCCGTTCTGGATGTGGAAGCCGCACTCGCCGTCAGGCTCAAGGCCAGTGTCTTCGGCTAGCACTTCAGCGGTGTCACCAGTCTCCTCGCTCGGCACATCCGAGTCGTCCTCGTTCGTGTCCACGATGTAGCTGCCAGTGTCCTCGTCGACGCCCGCGGGCCGGCGCACCTCACGCTCGGAGTTGAGCTGGTAGTCGGAGCAGGCTGCGAGCATGAGAACGGACAGGATGGAAAATGAGAACATGGTTGACCTCGTTTTGGTGGGGTGGTTGGTTATCGTAACCATCGGGGCGGAATTGACCCCTTCGCTGCGCACGAGCCAGGCTCATGTTCAATGAAGGGTCCGGCAGCACACGAGGTGCACTGCCGGAGGTGGTGAGTGGGGGAGGCTCACCGGGGGCGACTAGAAGCTCACGGTACCGTTGGTGTAGCCGTCGTGGACGAGGATATGTGAGTTGCCCCGCTCGTCCTCAACCCGTACAGAGGTGGGGTACAGGTCGAACTTGACCTGGTCGTCCAGCTCACGGCTCGCACCCTCGAGATCTGCGTAGAAGTAGATCCCCTGGGTGACGCCGGGCTCGAGCGTGAAGTCGGAGCTGAACGCGGCGTACATCACACCAGTTACATCGAGGAACGCAGAACCGATGTACTCGCCGCTGGCATTCGTCGCCCACAAGGCAGACGGCTCCCAGTCCGTGTCCGCCATGTCGGTGAAGATGGCGAACAGGATCATGCTCTGCACGGTCAGGCTCTCGCAGCCAGCGTCATCGGCCGTGAAGCCGAGGCCGAGCACTGGCACCTCGTCGAGCAGGTCGGCGTAGGGCCCGGTCTGGAACTGCTGGGGGAGCTCGATGGTGAGCGTGTTACCCATGGTCTGCTCGCCGTCCATGGTGTTGACGACGAACTCGCAGCTCGGGACTACGGCGGTGTCCCCGGCCGTGTCACCAGAATCCTCGATCGCGGTGTCGGTGTCCGCCGTGTCATCGGCCTCGCTGTCAGTGTCGCAGCCGACCTCGTCGTCCGGGAAGGGCGACTCGTCATACCACTCCAGGGTGGAGCAGCCGCTGGTGAGCGCGAGAACGGACAGGAATGAAATGAAACGCATGTTGACCTCTTTTTTCGTGGTGGTTCGTATCATGGCAAGGATTTGCCATTCGCTGTTCACGAGTCGTAGCTCATGAGCAATGAATGGCCCCCGCGAATAAATCCGCAGGGGAGTGGTGAACGCGTCGGATCACCAATGTCTACTCCTGTCGCTTGGGCACGGCGTCGGGCCAGCCTTCGCGGAAGTTCTGGAAGCTGCAGCAGCAGCCGCAGGCAGTCCACACCAGGTGAGCCTTGGGCCAGACCTCGGCGCGCGATCTTCATCATCTCCGCATTCGACAGCTCGGGCAAGCCGGTGATGGTGACAGAGTCGTAGCCCTGCGTGACCTCCCCACGATCCAAGTCGCAGTACTCGGTCAACGCGCCGATGTACTTGCTACCGAAGACGACCTCCATCGTGTAGCGAGCGGCGTCGATGAGGACGAGTCCGACATCGAACTTGGCGAACGGACGATCGAGCAGCTCCGCCTTGAAAGCTGCGGGGGTGGTGATATTCATGATTGACTCCAAACCCATTTAAGGGCCGGTTCGAGTGGCAAAACCGTCAGAGGAGCGGGATGCTCATGACCAACAAATATACCACAAAAACACAATTTTGTCAATGTTGATAACTCCAAACTTGGCTAAAATTAGCCTCTTTAGGCATGCCTAGCATATACTAGGCACTGTCAGTGCTTAGCAGCGCCAGTCATGCTATAATCTCCTCATTATGACCGCCATCATCGTCGAAAATCTCGTCAAAACCTTCAGTTTGGCCATTCGTCAGCCAACTCAAGGCCGCCTCCGCAACTTTCTTCGCCCCGAAAAAGAGGTCATTACGGCTGTAGATAACATCAGCTTCACCGTGCCCGAAGGTCAAGCCGTGGCCTTCATCGGCCCGAATGGCGCGGGCAAATCTACTACTATCAAAATGCTCACCGGCATCCTCTATCCAACCTCTGGGGAGATGACAGTGGCCGGCCTCCACCCATACAAGAATCGCCGTGAGCTCGCCTTCCGCATTGGCACGCTCTTCGGTCAACGCTCCCAACTCGTGCCGAATCTTCCCGTCCGCGATAGCTTCGAACTCTTCGGCGCTATCTACGAACTCTCGCCAGCTACCGTCAGGCGTCGTCAAAAAGAACTGATAGGCCTCTTTGACCTCGCTGAATTTGTTGACAGGCCCGTCCGCAAACTCTCCCTCGGCCAACGCATGCGCGCAGAAATCGCCGTCGCTCTCATTCACAAGCCAGAAATAATCTTCCTCGACGAGCCCACCATCGGCCTCGACATCGTCGCCAAAAAATCCTTACGCGAAGTCCTCGGCCGCATCAATCGTGAGGAGGGTGTAACGCTTTTCCTCACCAGTCACGATGTTGGCGACATTGAAGCACTCTGTACTCGTACCATGGTCGTCAATCACGGCCGCATTGTGGTCGACGAATCTACCGACGCCCTCAAAAAGGACTACTTTGCCCATCGCCCCGTAAAAATGGTCGCCGTTGAACCGAGTCTCGAAGAAATTATTCAAGATATTTATGGGGCTAAAAAGTAGTCTCCTCAAACTTCGCAAATACTGGGTCGCTGGCAAAATCTCGGCGCGCGATAGCTCCAGTAATCACGCTACAATTTTTTCTAATTGCTGCGGTATTGCCGTTACCCTCATAACTTTATTTTCAGTTTATCATTTTGCTTTCGCTGCTCGCCCATCAATTCAAGGCGTCACACTATCAATGGCTCTCTGGTCGATTGGTATGTACACAGTTTACTGGTCAACCGGTGTTCGCAACATCTATCGCGATATCGCCTTAGATGTTAAGAACGGCAGCGTTGAGGGCATCTTAAATAAGCCAGTTGACTACATCGTGCTCTCAGTTTGCAAACGACTCGGCCGCCAAACTTGGGTCTGTATTTCGACGCTCACCATCTCCGCAACCATCTTGTTCCTCATGGCCGGTGCGCCGCCAGTCGGCTTTTCCTTCATCTGGCTCATAGAGTTCCTCAGCCTCGGATTTTTTGGCTTTCTCCTCTCTTTAATCTCATTCTCACTCATTGGCATCACTTCGTTTTGGCTTGACGACCCCGAACCAGTCATGTGGATTTTTGACAAAAGCGTCATGATCCTCGGCGGTTCTATTGTTCCAGTCGTCTTCTTCCCAGACTGGTTAAAACTTCTGGCGACTTGGCTGCCAATGGGCGCCATGATTTCATTCGCTCGCGCTTTCACTAACGACTTCGCTACGCAATTTCCGACTCTCTTACTTTCGCAATTAATCTGGTGCGTCGTCATGTTATCACTTGCCATCTTTAGTTGGCAGCGAGCAAAAAAGATATTATCAATTTATGGTGGCTAAGCGCAGCAAAAATAAAAGGTCATTAATTTCAGGAATGATCGCGGAGTTCAATGTCGCCCATATCATCTGGCTGACTAATCTTCGTGCCGCCATGGAGTTCCGCGTTGCCTTCGTGATGCAAATCGTCGGCATGATGATCAACGACTGTGCCTTCCTGGCGCTATGGATTTTATTTTTCCAAATTATGGGTAATGTTAACGGCTGGGGTGGCCAGCAGATTTTTGCCCTGCTCGGCATGAACCTCATGTGCTACGGTTTCGCTTTCGGGTTTGCTGGCGGCAGTTTATGGATGCCTCGTTATGTTGAGCAGGGTACCTTCGACAGTTTTCTATTGTCACCGCGCAACCTCTACATCCGCACCATTGCCAGCCACTTTGATCTCGCTGGTTTGGGCGACGCAATACTTGGCGTTATTCTAATCATCGTCTACGCCGTGATGACCGGCTCCGCTTTGTCGCTTGTTTGGTTCGCCGCCTTGTTGCCAGCCACTACCATACTTTTTTTGAGCGTCAGTGTTATTTGCAGTACGGCCGCTTTTTATTTGCCAGACTCTAATCACACCATGATGGCCATGTTCAAAACCTTCATGAATCCAGCGGTCTATCCATCAGCCTTATTCCCAAAAGTTGCTCGCTTTGTTTTCATCTTCATCATTCCATCTCTCACCGTTGGCGGCTTACCAGTAGAAGCCGTTATGAGTCACAGCTTCCTCACTCTCGGCCTTGTCTGGCTCATTGCCGCCATCTGGCTACTAATCAGCATTGCTGTCTTCTACGGCTCCGTTCGCCGCTACGAAAGTGGCAATTTCGTCGGCTTGCGGGGTTAGTCAACCCTAAGGGTTGGCCGACCCTAAGGGTTGAGGTACACTAACTCCCGTATGCGCAACCAACCAATCGACGAGCAATTCATCCGCCAGCACATCACCAAAACCACCGGCCAAAATACGACAGAGGCCATTTACATCACTCCCAATCATTACGACGGCGGCTACGAAGTCCGCGTCGGCAGCCTCGACTTTTTCGTCGATTACGATAGCATAGACGCCAGCGACACCTCACTTATCGATCTTAACCTCACCAAAATATGATCTTCACAAAAAGTAACATTGCAGTTTTCATTGTCACTCTTGTCGTCATCGTCGGCCTTGGCGCTCTTTTCTTTATCGCTCCTGCCAAACCATCTGCTTATACGGCAGTCGATGTTCCGGGTTCCACCCTCGCCATCTACTCGGGTGCCAGTTGGGCCACCATGCAACTCTTCACCGTCAACTTGGTTCAGGACGGTTTCATCACCATTCACGAAGCAATCGGCAGCGCTCCCGGCCCAGTCATCGCCGCCTCCGGCATTCTTGACCATGGCTTCCACGACGGCACCGGTGTCCGTCTAACCACACCTCTCACGCCCGGCCAGAATTATATTGCCCTCCTTCATGTGGACAACGGCGACCAAGTTTTCGTGGTAGCCGACGACCTCCCAGTCAGCGTCGACGGCCAAGTTCTCCGCGTTGACTTCCAATCTGATGTCACCACTCCTGCAACACCCTAATCCTGTACTCTACTTCCTACCCTCTATAATCTACCAACTTTAATTTCTTATGCGCTTCCTTGGCATCGACTTCGGCCTCAAAAAAATTGGCTTAGCTATCGGCGACGACAGCTCTGGCTTAGCCTTTCCTCTCGAAGTTATCCCAGGCGGCAGCGAGGCCATTCCATACATTCTTAAACTCGCCAAAACCGAAGCTATCGACGCTCTTGTGGTTGGCGTCCCATACCAAAGCAACCCCGAGCATTCTTCTGCACAGGTTGACCTCACTCTCAAATTCATCGCCACCCTGACCGCAGGTACCAAACTCCAAATCATCACCGCGGACGAAAAGTTCTCGTCCTCAGAAGCCCGCCGTATGCAGCAAGAATTCGGCGTCAAAGCCCAGGAAGACGCCATCGCCGCCCAACTCGTCCTCCAGGCTCACTTAGACGAATTACGAATCCAGACTTTAACATAGAACTTTCACATTTGAGACTAGTTTGGGTGCATAGTTAGAAAAGCTTTTGAGACTTAGTTAGTGCTAAGTCGAAAAAGTTTTCGACACTACAAGCCCAAAATAGGCCAAATGGGGAAGTTATATATATGTGGGCGAGCATCAAAACCGAAGCCATAATTTTATCTGTTGCTCCTTGGCGCGAAGCTGATCGCCGTTATTCTGCGTTGACGCCAGGCTACGGCAAGCTCGAGTTCCTTGGCCGCGGTGCCGCCAAGCCTCTGGCCAAACTCGCCTCGCATTTAGAACCGTGCGCCATCCTCGATCTCGAAATAATCTGCGGTGCCCGTTCTATCACCGTCATCGGCGTTGAGCGCCGTCATGCTTTTCCTCATCTTGCCACCTCGGTTGATCACCGCTTGCTCGTTCTCACATCAACTGGCTTGCTCGACAAAATCATCCGCGAGGAAGCAGCAGACGCCATACTCTACGCCGAGCTAACCACCTGGCTCCATTTTCTCGAGGCTCAAGAAACTCTGCACCCCACCCGCAGCACTTTTTTGTTGAGCGGCTTTCTCCTCCGCTTAATGCGCCAGCTCGGTTACAATGTAGCCCTCGACCATTGCGTTGGTTGTGAAGGCGAAATCGTCCCACTATCCTTCCGTTGGCATGGTGGCCGTGGGGGGCTCGTCTGCTCTAGTTGCATCGCCAAAAATCCCGGTGAGTGGTTCCTGGCCACGCCCCTCCGCCAAGAAGTCGTCCAACTCCTCCGCCTCGCCCGCGACAGTTCATATGACGGCCTCTTCCGTTATCCTCTCAAAGGCGCCGATGTCGCCGCCCTCGCCGCCTGTGTTCACGATACCGTCCTTTACCATGTCCCCGGCCACCCCACCCAACCTTTCTGGACCGGCATCTTGCCGTTGCAAACGGTTTCAGCTATAGTCTAACTAGGCCTGACAACCCTCCCGCTGCTTAACGACCAGCGCGTACAATTGCCTAAAAGCCTAAAGTGAGGTGGCACCGCGGTCTTATTGCAAGATTCGCCCTTACAAAATGATGAGCCTGGCTCGTCGTTCTGTACGGGCGAATTTTATTTTCAGTCTGTCACAAACTGTGACAGACTGAAGGTCAAGTGGTGACAAATTGTCACCAGTTTAAATGAACTGTCCGATTTAATCGGACAGTTGTCATGAATAATCTCATATGACTCCAAAACCAAATAACTTCGCCTTCATCGATGCACAAAATGTACACCTAGCCATTAAAGGTCAGGGGTGGCTGTTGGACATGCCTCGTTTCCGTCATTATCTAAAAGATAAATACTCAGTCACGCAAGCATTTTTGTTCATCGGCTATAAGGCAGGCAACGAGAAGTTCTATGGGTTCCTGCAGCGTTCTGGTTATATCTGTATTTTTAAGCCAACTCTAGAGTTAGCAGATGGTCGAATTAAGGGAAATGTTGACGCTGAGCTTGTACTTCATGCGATGATTGAATTTCAACACTACGACCGAGCGATTATAGTTTCGGGTGATGGAGATTTCCGTTGTTTAGTTGAGTATCTGCTTGAGCAAAAGAAGTTAGCAAAAATGCTCATACCTAACCAATTTAAGTATTCTGGGCTTCTGAAATCGCTCGCCACACCAGAGAATAATATATTTCACTTCATGAATACTCTTCGAGGAAAACTATCCAAAAAAAATCCTGCAGAATCGATATAAAATGAAAAGAGCTCTCAGCGGGACGAAACCCTTCGAGAACTCTCTCCGTCGTGATAACTACAGAATACTTTATTATCCGTATTTCGTCAATATCCTTTATGTCTCCCCAAATCTCCCAACTCTCCTCCCTCGTCGGCCAAACAATCACTCTCAGCGGCTGGGCCTACAATTTTCGCAGTAGCGGCAAAATCTTTTTCCTCCAATTCCGTGACGGTAGCGGCCGCGTGCAAGTCGTCTATTCGGCGGGGGATTTGCCAGCCGAACAATGGGAGGCGCTCAAGTCGCTCACCCTCGAGTCTTCCGTCACCGTTACCGGTCTCGTCAAAGCTGAACCGCGTGCCCCCAGCGGTTACGAAATCCAAGGCACCGCCTTTGCCGTCATCGCCTTAGCGCCAGAAGATTACCCAATCGCCAACAAAGAACACGGTCCGGACTTTCTCTTTGACAACCGCGATTTATATTTGCGCAGCGCCACGCCCTGGGCAACGCTTCGTATTCGCGACCAAGTCTTCTACAGCATCGAGCAGTTCTTCCACGAAGCTGGCTTTATTCGCTTTGACACCCCAATCTTGCAGCCCACCAGTTGCGAAGACACCACCCAACTCTTCACCGTCGACTATTACGGCAGTCCCATGTATCTTTCCCAATCGGGCCAGCTTTACAGCGAGGCTGGCATCATGAGCTTCGGCAAAGTTTACGACTTCGGTCCAGTCTTCCGGGCGGAGAAAAGCAAAACTCGCCATCACTTATCCGAGCTGTGGATGATGGACGCAGAAATGGCCTTTCACGATCAAGTAGACAACATGGCCATTCAGGAACGGATGGTCAAGCGCATCGTCAAGGATGTCCTTATTAACTGCCAAACCGAACTTAAACTGTTGGAGCGCGACACCACACTCTTGCAAAAACTTGTCGACGAACCATTCGTGCACCTCAAACACGCCGAGGCCAAAGCAATCCTCATCGCCGACGGCCTAGCGGATGTTGATCCACTAGACGACATGGGAACAGAAGAAGAAATCTACCTCGGCAACAAATATCAATTACCAATCTTTATCGAAGATTACCCAGCCGCCGTCAAAGCTTTCTATATGAAGCGCTATGTCGACGACGCTGGCGTCCTCCGCGCCTGTAACGCCGACCTCATCGCTCCAGAAGAAGGCAGAGAAATCATCGGCGGCAGTCAGCGTGAGGAAAGCTATGACGCGCTCAAAAAAGAAATCGTTGATCGCGGCTACCCACTTGCAGAATACGACTGGTACTTGAATACTCGCAAATACGGCGCCGTTCCTCACAGTGGTTTCGGCATAGGCCTGGAACGCACCGTCCGCTGGCTTACCGGCAACCACCACATCAGGGAAACCATCGCCTTTCCCCGCATGCTCAACCGCTCCACCCCATAAATCTAATTCTCTTCACTGCAGCCAACTACCAACTACATACTCTAACTTATAATCTATGCCTCGCGCTCTCATCAAAGACCTCCCATCAAAACTCGGCCAAGTCGTTACCATCAAAGGCTGGCTGAATACCCTCCGCGACATGAGCAAGTTTGGTTTCGCTATCATCCGCGACCGCTCAGGCCTGGCGCAAACTGTGCTTAACGCTGAACAGTTGACGCAACTTCACGGCCTCCAGGTCGAAACCGTCGTCGCTGCTACTGGTCTCATCGTAGAAAAGAAATCTAAGGATCCATTAGTCAAAGAAGTTGAAATGCAGGTCGAGACTCTAGAAATACTTTCGCCAGTTGTGGATGTCGTACCAGTGGAAATCGGCAAGCCAGACATTGATGTCAACTTGGACACCTTACTCGACAACCGCGTGATCACACTCCGCCACCCCAAGCAGCGTGCCATCTTCCGCGTGCAGGCCGCCTTGGTTCACGGCTATCGTGCTTTCATGGAAGCGGCGGGCTATACCGAGATTTTCTTCCCAGTACTGGCAGGTGCTGCCTCAGAAGGCGGCGCCGAGTTCTTCAAAGTTGACTACTACGGCCGCGAAGCCACGCTCACTCAATCCGCCCAGCTTTACAAGCAAATTACCATGGGCGTTTACGAAGGTGTCTACGGCTTAAGCTACTCCTTCCGCGCCGAAAAATTCGCCACCTCACGGCACCTCACCGAATTCAATCAACTTGAGTTCGAGGTTTGCTTTGTGGATAATATCGACGAGCTAATGGACATTGAAGAAGCAGCCATTCGGGCGATGATCGCTACAGTCAAGCAAGACTGCGCAGTTGAATTAAAATTGCTAGAAACCGTACTACCACCACTCGGCGAAAAATTCCCTCGCATCAAACTCGCGGAAGCTCTCATTGCCTACCGCGACGAAGCTGGCGTCGACGAAACAGGGGAGCCAGACCTCTCTCCAGCCGCCGAACGCTGGCTTTCCAAAGAATGGGCTTCAAAGCATCACAACTGCGGATTCGTCTTCGTTACCGACTGGACGCCAGCTAAACGCCCGTTCTACGCCAAGGTGGACCCAGCTGACCCAAACAACACTCTCACTTTTGATGTCATTGGTTGGGGGAGCGAAATCACTTCCGGAGGTATGCGCATCAACCGTTACGACGAGCAGTTGGCGCGTATCGTGGAAAAAGGTTTGGACCCAGCTGCTTTTGAGGACTACTTGACCATGCACAAATACGGCATTCCACCAGAGGGCGGTTTCGCTATCGGTCTCCAGCGCCTCACCCAAAACATCCTCGGCCTTGCGAATGTCAAGGAAGCGACGATTTTCCCTCGTGATGTTCAGCGCCTGAGGCCTTAAAATGGATGTTAGTCTACCTCAAAGATATACCTTTGAGGTAGACTAACTTATCCACAGTTACCGCCATTCATGTTACACTACCCGCATGCCTTTCGCCGTCAAAAACGCGGAGTTTTCTGGTCCTCTTGAATTACTCCTCGAGCTTATCGAGCAGAAAGACCTCGAGATAGCCAAAGTCTCGTTAGCCAAAGTCGCTGACGATTTTTTGCTGTACATACAGGAAAAGCATGTCAGAGCAGACGGTCTCGCCGACTTCCTGCTGGTTGCCTCACGGCTCATTTACCTCAAAAGCCGTGAGTTGCTGCCGTTCTTACGCCTGGTCGACGAGGATATCGCCTCAGATGTCTTAGCTGAGCAACTCCGTATTTACCGCGAATTTGTCAGCGCCGCCGAACGCCTGGAGGCTCGCTACGGTCAGCACCTCCTTTTCGAGCGACCATCTGTCAAGTCCCCCTCTAGTTATGGAGGGGCTAGGGGAGGCTTTAATTTCGGCGGGAGGCCACCGACAGCTAGCGAACTCGCAGAAGCTTATCGCGAAGTACAACAACGCCTTGAACCATTCTTCGCCTTAACTGCCGCGTCACTCGAACGCGTCAAGTCGGTGGAGGAACGCATCGATGAACTGCGCGAAGCCATTGCGTTAAACGCTAGCCTGAGTTTCAAGCAAGTAACCGCCGGCGCTGCTAAAAAAATAGATGTCGTCATGAGCTTCCTCGCTCTCCTGGAACTTCTCCGCCGCAACATTATTCGTACCACACAACACAACACTTGGGGCGACATCATGATCCACCGCATCGACTAATATGGAAAACCAAATCCAGAGCAGCCAAATCGCCAGCCTCCTCTTCGTCCTCACGAAGCCAGTTTCACGCAAGCAACTCGCCAAACTTCTCGACACATCAGAGGCCGAAGTTACTGCCGCCATAACTACTCTCGCCGACTCTCTCAATACTTCACTGTCTGGCATTCACCTCCTCGTCAGTGACGACCTCGTGCAGCTCGTCACCAATCCAGATCACGCCGAACTAGTCGCCAAGGCTACGAATGTTGACCTCGACACTGAACTCTCGCGCCCTTCGCTCGAAACTCTCACCATCATTGCTTACCGTGGCCCGCTTACCAAACCAGAAATCGAAGCAATTCGTGGCGTTAACTGCTCCCTCATCCTCCGCAATTTGCAGCTCCGTGGCCTCGTCGACGAGCGCGACGATGTCGTCAAAATGCAACCAACCTATCGCTTATCCACCGACGCCCTCCGCTTCTTCGGCGTGCATGCCGTTAGCGAATTACCTGACTACAGCACACTCCATATCAACGCTAAAATCGACGCACTGCTTAGTAACTTAACAGTTGGTAGTTAGTAGTTTTATGCTCCCAAATCTACTCTCACAATTACTACTCGCCACCAGCCTCATCAATCTATTCCCGGTTGATGGCGCAGCTCTTGCTTGGCAAGCCGCGTCAGTCGCGACTGACGCGGCAAGCTACGCTGGTCCGGCGCCAATCAATTTTGCTAGCTCCTGGTTCGCCACTTTGCCGTTGGCTGCCGACCGCCTTGCGCCTCCCATAAAAATCGACCTCGACTCCTACGGCATCGTCACCACCGCCGCCAGTGCCATTGTCATCGACGACGCGAGCGGTGCCATTCTCTACTCCGAGGAGCCAGACGCCGTTCGTGCCATCGGCAGTATTACCAAACTAATGACAGTCCTCGTTTTCCTCGACTCTAACCCAAACCTCAATCAACGCGTCACCATAGTTGGCAACGACTTCGTAGGTGGCGGGCGTGTCTACCTCCGTTTTGACGACGCCGTAACTATGCGTGATGTTCTGCGCGCTAGCTTAGTTGGCAGCGACAACACCGCCACCAGCGCTCTGTCTCGTTTCTCAAACTTATCGCCAGAGGATTTCCTACTCGCCATGAACAAAAAAGCCGCAGATCTCGGCATGGCCTCTACTCACTATGTTGATGTTAGTGGCGTAGACTCCGGCAATGTTTCCACAGCTCGCGACCTCACAAAAATACTATCAACCGCCGCCAGTAATCCAATTATGGCCGGCATTATGAAGAACAGCCAAGTTACCGTAACTCAAGCCAGCGGTTACTCGGTCGACATCATAGCCACAGACGAACTCCTCACCAGTTATCTGAACCAAGGTGACTACCAAGTTGTAGCAGGGAAGACTGGTTATATTCCAGAGGCCGGCTACTGCTTCGCCACCCTCATCAAGCACGACGGTCATGCGCTCCGTGTCGTCGTCCTCGGCTCAACCTCAAAAACAAGTCGCTTCAACGACGCCAAAGGTCTCACCGCCTGGGCCTTCAAAACCTATAGCTGGAAATAGGGGTCAGGTCTGGAATCGTGAATTTTACAATTTTAAAGGAAAATATGGTCAATTTCATCATCAACATTTTTGACTCCTGGCCGCATTGGCTAGCCACCATGTTGCTTTCCGGCCTCCCACTAACGGAGCTTCGCTTAACTATTCCGCTGGCCATCCATTCCTGGAACATTAACCCCATGGACGCCTACGGTTTGGCCGTCTTGGGTACCATCATTCCATTCTTTCCAATTTTCTTCGGCCTCCTGTGGCTTCGTCGACTCTGTGAAGAGCACCTCCCAAAACTCGTCGCCCCAATAGACAAACTCCTCGCCCACGGTGAGCACAAACTCAAAAAACAGTACGACCGTTACGGCGCCATCGCCCTCTTTCTACTCGCCAGCATTCCTCTCCCATTAGCTGGCCTCTGGTCTTCTGCCCTCGTTGCCGTCGCCCTCAAGATCCCTTTCAAACAATCCTTCATCGCCATTTTTCTAGGCACACTCGTTGCTGGCGGCCTCGTCACCCTCATCACCGCCGGCGCCAATGCTTGGTTTTAATTTTTCCGAATAGCTCCCGGTGCATTATCGATGATATAAACAAGTAGCGACAAGGCTTCCTCTACTCGTTCAATACTGCAAACTTGATTGCGCACTTTGCTGAAGTGAAAGGTATTACGAACATCATTCAACGCTAAAATACTTATAGCGGTCTTACTGAGAAGAAGATTCTTGCTCTCAATAGGAAAAGTAAAATTGCTTCAATGAAAGAAATGATATACAGTTGATAAAAACTACTTTCCTTTGGATCCTCTGACTTTTCATGTAATCTGAAAATATACTTCAGAGAGATTTCTAAAGTCTTGCGAAGTTTATCGTCAGTTACAAAATCAAGTATTCCCATGGTGCTACGCTTCCAATCTTATCATTTTAAGTAATTTTGACAGTGACGGCAGTCCATCTCTCACAAGACTAGCATGCAATTCGGCGTCAGTTTTATAGTGAGGTCGATAGCCCAAATCCTTCTCTATGGATCTTATCAAGGCGTCACTCTTTGAATTTCGAATTTTCTTTACCATATAATTTTTTTACCTCTTTCGAGGAAGGCCGTAGCCATTTGTCTACATTATAGCATAACAAAAATCCCCCGTATAAAACGGCGGACTTTTGGTTGCAGGGGTCGGATTTGAACCGACGACCTTCGGGTTATGAGCCCGACGAGCTGCCAGGCTGCTCTACCCTGCGCCGGAATAATAGCCTATTTTCATAAAAAGGTCAAACAAAAAACCCCAGCTTAGCTAGAGTTTTTTGGTGCCGCGGGAGGGACTCGAACCTTATCAGCCTAAAATAGGCTTATTGCATGGTTACTAGTAAAGATGCGTAAAATGGCTTTAGCTAGGCCATTTTACCATTCTCACTAGTCCTCACTGGTTCACAGAGAGATGTAGATTTCATCACTTCATGGGCAACGGGTGGGCAACACCTCCGGGGAGTGATGGAGTTTCATACTATAGGTGTATGTTGATTTACCGCATAAATCCCATCTGAATAAATCAGAAATATCACTGATGTGGAAAAATATTACATAATAGTGCCTATTCCGGAGTTCAGTGAGATATGGTAGCATCGGTAAAATAATACTATGGCTAATAACAAACTGATAAGCGAAGTACTGCAAAATAGCGTTGCTCCAACTTGGGATGAGGCACGTCTCGAATGGCACATCGAGAACATATATCAGGTTACTGAACCCCAAGAATGCGCATGCGGCCATTTTCCAATTACAGAATTATGCGAGATTAAAAACTCAAAAAACGAAAATGTAATTACAGTCGGAAACCATTGTGTACAGACGTTTATAGGCTTGAACTCAAATAAACTATTCAATGCATTAAAGAGAATAAAGGGGGACGATAAATCTGCTTGTAATCCCGACGTAATCGAGCTGGCATACAAACAAAATATCCTCACTGGCTGGCAGAGGGATTTCTATATTGATACATGGCGTAAGAGGAACTTATCAGACAAACAAATGACGCAAAGAGCAACTATCAACCGTAAGATTATCCTTGGAATTAGCAGAATAGGTGAATAAAAGTTCAGTAATTATAGGGTTAGTTAGGTTTTAAGGTCAGTTACCAGCTTTTTTATTTCCCCGGAAATGATCATTGGCGTAAGGCTGAAGACCATTCCTCGCAAGGTCATTGAACTCCAGTCCTAACGTCCTCACGACCATATCCATAACGAGAAGGTTAAATGAGAATGCTATCTCCATAAGAGTTGTGCTTGACTTTGTTGCTAGTTGATCAATTACGATCATATCTGTCGACTTCATCTTCTCTCTCACGCCGCCAATCGCTCCGGTGTGAGCAATATTATTCCTAATAATCCGAATAATATTTCCCGTTTTTGTGTTGAAGTGATAGTCGTAATAGGTTTCGTATAACATCTTCACCTTATCATCAAAGTTTGTGCGACCAGTACCGAAGTAAGTGTAATGTAATAGCTCTACGACTTGGCAGAGCAACATCGTTTCCATTTCTATATATTTTCTTCCATCCAAAGTATAGGTAATCGAGCTGTACACAAGGAATACGAAAAGACGTGACGGGTATTTTTCCTGCCAATTAGTAGACTGGATGTTTTGTAATATTTTCAAAGTACAGTGTTCTTTGTGCACCCTGTCACCTGCTACAAAATAATCAACGATCCTCGAGAGTGTATCATAATCATGTCGCAAGGTAGCGTGCGACCAAAGTACCGATTTTAATGAAAGGTCCATAGAAGTGATCAGATATGTGTAATTCTGTAGGCTGAAAATTATATTTAATTTTATATTATACTACTATCCATGACTAATATTGGCTATGGCTTGGACTGTTGCGCTATTGATAAGTTGTAGAATTTTAAGCTCTTCAATCCTGAGAATAGAATATTAGGTTGAGTTAGACTAAAACAAAAACTCGATTAAATAATCGAGTTTTGTTCTAATACCTTAGGATATCAGTTTTAATAGTTACTTATGATAGAAGCGAACAGAGATTCGCCGACATAATAGACTTAATAGTGCCAATAAGCTCAGAGTTGTCATCGTTTGTTGTTTTTAGTTCAGCGGCAGCGAGTGCGTAGATCAGGTAATCTATGCCTGCGGTAATGTCCTTTCTATCCTTATTCATGAAGATTATTTTCTCGTAAAATGGGTGATCGACGTTCCACTGAATAACTACAACCTTACCTTCCTGGTAGCAGTCATAGAGTGGGCCGTTCTTTCCCATCGCTAAAGTCTCAAAACGTGCTCCTAGCCCACTAGAGGAGACTCTGGTTTCTTTTGGAACTCGGTCACGTTCCGTGCCTTCTTTTTCGGGTTTATCCCTAGGTTCTACGTTTGTACGAGCAGCTCTACGCTCAATTATAGCATCCGGTGTAATCAGCAGCTTCGACTTCTTAGCGATGACTGATGCCGATTCTTCGTGATCAATTTCTTTTGAAGAGTCTGCGATCCTAGATTTTAGGAAGATTTTTCTTATCGAAGCAATCTGCCCACCAATTTCCTGTTTTAGGAAGTCGCTGATGGCCTGGTTGGGTGACACACCATCTTTTGTAAATCTTACGCCCATCTCGTTATCAAGGTTGGAGGTGAATGAAAGTTCAAGACGTAGACGGTTAAAGTCATTATGCCTTCGGAAGATATCAAGTGTCAGGCCATTAGCAATTTCACGATTATTGCGCAAGATATAAAATCCCTGAGAGTGGGTATTCATCTTCATCTCCTTTTCAAGTTGCTCATTTACATCAGGCAGTATGACTACTTTAACCTGGATCTTATCCTTTCCGGACTTAGTCGGAACAGTATATTCCTCATCAGAGTAAACGGTGCTACCTTTTAAAGAAAGCATTAAAGGATCAACTGCTTCAACCTTCTTTCCATTAACTGATATATTAATATTTGAGTCAATGAATTTCCTATAAATTCTCCCCATCGAACCAGCTAGTGTGCCCGCAAAAATACTTAAGTTAGTGTTAGACAACCTATCAATCTTACTCAGGATAACCAGCGTTCCACTCTCATCATTAACTTCCTTTTTGAACAAGTTAATTTCATCATTAGTGGCTTCTCGTCTATCCTTAATGAACTCATTTTCCAGAATAATTTCATCTAGATCCTGTGAACTATAGAGATAAGGGCCGCCGGACTTGCGTGAGATAACTTGAAGTTTTCTCGATAGCGAGATAGATGCTGTGCACAGTCCCATGCCGTACTTTCCCAGATCCGACATCTCATCTTTCTGAGTAGCCGATCCCAATTTTAGGGCTTCGTCTAGGATCTCCATCGACATTCCGGAACCATTGTCTGCAATCATGATGCGAGGCTCACCATCAACTGTTTTTACGCTCACTTCGATCCTCCTAGCTCCAGCATCGATAGAGTTATCTACAATATCTTGAATTGCGGTATAACTATCGTATCCCGTGTTTCTCAAGGAAGAAATTAGTTTTCCGGCATTTGGCTGGTTCTTTACTGACATATATCGAGAAGTTATTTTCAATGTCTAATGACACTAAAAATTAAATAAACACCCTTGGCAAGGTGTTTTTGCAGATCAAATACAATCTATATCGATGTATTTGGCTTCTGTGATCGATATCTAGTTGATACCAATACTTCACCAAGAATAAATATAATATACGCCTATGGTAGGGCGACGTCAAACGGTAAGATTATCTATGTAAAACTCTTTAGCTCAACATTGCCAGCCAATTCGATATTGGCCAAAAATTCACACGGTAGGGTGATAACTTTTTTCATGAGATCGGGCCGTTGCTCCAGCATATGCTCAGTTGTTACCAGTGTCAGCGGTTGGTTCATTGGGTGAGTTTTTGGATTTTCAATGACAAACGAATATCTCATACCAGTATCAGGCGCAATCCACCAGTACCAAGGAAGCCCTGCGCAGCCAACGATCTGGTTACGAAAATTCTTCGGCAGGCCAATTATTTTTGACCAATCAAACAACTTATATAACTCTGTAAATTTTAGGTTTTCGTTTTTGGCGAGAACTTGACTCTCTACATAATTAAAAATAAAACGCTGTGCCTTTTCTGCAGCCTCAAACTGACCAGCTAAACTTTTCCTAAGCATTAGAAATTCATCTGGAAGCCATTTTTCAGCCTTGTAAATCAGGTGATCGACGCCCTGCCATGCGTCTTGAATCTTTGTTCTAATTTGAATTTCAACCCAGCGTGGCTTACCATCTGTATCATTTAATAAAACGTCAAAATGTACCCCGCAGTACCCGGTGGGCTTAGTTGCTGCATCGTCCAAACCAATAACTTCGTAAAACTCCCTTTCTTCGGCATCACCAGTGTAAGCAGCGGTATGCTGTATCTCCCATGGATTACTGGAATCCCTAAGCATCTCTAGAACTCTTTCAATTTGTTCACGAGAAGCCACAACTATCCTAATACCGAGTAGATCTGTTTTGACTTTTAAAATTTCGGAGGGGCTCTCAGTATCAATTCCATTCTCAATGAGTTTACCGAGAAATCCGAGCCTATCCTTGACACGACTAGTTATGATTGGGAAACTTTCATTCGGCCAAAAATAATCCCGCAATGATGCCCTTAGACGATCCTCCATTGATTTTAAGGCTGTCTCAGCAAGTGGGATAAGTGAGGCATAGATAGTTTGAAATTTATCAGCCTGTTGAGCTTCGGACATACTTTAGTAAAAATAGTGAAATATAATGGCATGTTACCAGTAACTTTTATTTCAAGGTAGCACATGGTTAATTCTCCGTAAAACCTTGTATTTGATTCTCAGGAGATGATGATTAAATAGCTAACTATAGGTGCAATTTTAGCAATCCAGCAAACGTTAATCTACAAGCCCTCAAAACTCCAAAAGTACTAAAAACCTGAAAATTGGTTCTTAGATTAGCTTAGGCAATACATGGCCTTTTTCGTGTTCAATAATGACGGTTATTTTTAACATATAGGCAGTAATTCAAGCTGGAACTCCAGCTGCATACCCTTACCTAAAACCTCCCTCTCCTTTTAATCAGCCGTTAACTCTCTTCGATCAAGCTCTTCACCCACCTTTCGCTCTGTTATCTCGTGTATTCGTCTCAGCGACTTTTCGTCCAGTACTTGATGCATCTGTTTGTATATAGCTTTATTCAATCCTGATACTATTTCATCATATTTAGTCTGAATTTTGTGTTTTTCGAGCCTTACCAACCTCTCCCACTTCAGTGTCTCTTTCTCTGCTTCACTTTTGCGGATGGCACCTTCAAAATGACGAAGAAGCCAAAGAATCAACCCTCCATCCACTAGAGTGATGAGGGTAACGATTCCGCCCCCCTCATCATATTCCGCTTCTTCATCATATGATTTAGCAATACCTATACCCTCAGCTATTGCGTGTATTCCAGCATAAAGCAAAAATAATTGAAGTAGCACGAAAACTAATATAGCCCACTCCTTTTTATTTTTCATATCGGGCTAAGAATACGCCACTGTCATTGAATTAATCTGAAAGAGGAAATAAAGTCATCGATCTCATTCTGACTGGGCTCTGTACCAACTGAATAGTGAATTCCCACAGTATACAACTTGGAGCTATCATGAAAGGTAAATCCATCGATATAGCCTCCAGTAATACTAATAAAATATTTAATGCCCTTATAGCCACTAATATTGACTTCCGACTGAGATATTACATGTTCTCCGTCACCTCCGCTGATCATATTATCAACTACTCCTTGCAAGTTTAATTTATTTAATGCATCAGGAGGAAAACTAAAATCTGATATATCAGAAACTTGCACCAAATACAATGCTCCGTTTTTACGTGTAAAGTAGTCACTAAATTGCATACTTATTCCCTCGGAAATATACTCGTCCTGTGATGTGGTAGTTGGCTTACTGGGGAATTTAATAGCAAAGCCGTCTTCTATGCTCGAGAAGTTGCCATCTGTGCCTATATCGGCACTGAGAGATGGCGGTACCTCACTTACAACTAGTGAAAAGTTTTTTTCATGTAAGTATTCGACTACTAAATTACCTAAAGCCAGCGCAACAATGCCTAAAGCCACCGCAACAATGATGCCCAATATTCTCAATATTTTTTGAAAAGTCATATTCAATGATCGATAACTAAAAAACAAAAAGCGACACCCAGTGGTGTCGAAGCCCAACCCACGCACGACGGATCGTACGAGTGCTGTTTTAACTGGATGCCGCCTATTGCGTGCGATCCGAAACAGCCAAAAAGGCCTCATGTGTGGCTTGAACTTCGACAAGGGCAGTATAACGTTTTCTAGACAAAATGCCAATTATCTAGCGATTATTGATGATTGCTTCCATTTCCGATACGGGCTATAAAGGATAAAATAAAAACTAAAATGAATATGAAATGTAAAATTTCCCTCAATAAAGCGCTATTTATTATAAACGAGTGGATTACGGAGGGAGATTTAATCCGTAATTCATTTGATGCTGTTTCAACGAATTACAAAGAGTTGGAAAAACGCCAAGAAAAACGATTTATAGCAAGATTTGCACCGTCTTCATCATTTGATTTGCCTGAATGGTCCAGTGATATACTCAGCGATTTTGCTAGTAAAGTACTGAATTGGCAATTATCAATTGAAAGCAAGATACCTGAAATTTTTGAAGACAAAGAACCAGTAATAAGGTTTATTAATGATTCATCTTCTATTGATAGGAACATTAGTGATTTTGAATATCAGGAACGCCTCGTAACAAAGCTTAAAATATTGGCTGGGATGTACCGTGACATTGAAAGCAGGGCTTGGTCGCCCGTAGAGTACATAGCGACTATGAGCATCATTAGGTACTTCGATTCGGTTTGTAAATTAGCCAGGGGCAGGAATGAGGATTTTTTAGTAAATTATATGTTTAAAAATCACGACTTCGGCGAATATGCCAGCATTGAAGATATAGCTCGTTCTAAAACTGGATTGATTGGAAAAGACTTGGATGAATCTCATATCGACACGATTCGTAATGCTGTAGTCGAACTAAATAAAAGAACGATTAAATCATTTAACTTTGCACTTTTATCCACAGCTAAAGGTGAAGTAGCACTTTTTAAACCCCATCACGAGACCAAAGAATAGATCTTGTTGAGTAAAATAAGGCTCTTCTCACCCCCAATTAAAATCTATACTCCCTTTAATATAATGGCGGCATAAGCCGTCATTTTATGTGTATGAAAAATGAAATTCTGCAATCGAGTGATTATCTAAATGTCTCAGACTTTCCTCTAATTGTGACTTTAAGTCTTTACTCTCCGATAGTAGCGATCGATAAAAGCGATCCTCGACGAACTAATTTCGTTTTTGAAAAAACGAAGAATTTAATGCAAATTATAGAGCAATACCACAAAAAAGAACTGCTCGTAGAGCCACAATCATTTCACTACGCCACAAAAGAGATTAAAGCACGCCTTTACTCAGCCGAGTAAAGCATAAATGCATAATGAATATGATTCCTCGTTGCAGAATGCTTTACTCAAAAATATGGTCAAGCAATCAAGTGACAGAACTCAAGCCAATCGAGGTGATGCTATACATTGGCATGATAAGCCTAGGGGATGACGAGGGTAAACTAAAAGGTAATCCACGATATTTAAGGAGTCAGATTTTCCCGTACTGGTCTGTAAGCCCAGAGAAGACACAAAAAATGATAGATCGCATAGTTGAAGTAGGCCTTATCGAATTATACAGCGACGAAAATGGTATATATATCGCACACCCGAATTGGTATAAATATCAAAAGCTTCGTAGGGACAGGGCTAATATCAGCGAATTTCCAGACTTTTTGTCAGACAAATGTCAGATAGATGACGGACATGTGTCAGCTGAAGACAAGGTAATTGAAGAGAAACTAAATGAGGATAATATAAATAAAGTGAAGCCGACTTCCGCTCGTGAAAAAATGATGAGTGGCATGCAGGGAGGAGGCGAGAAAACGATGTTTAACCGGAAGCGTGCTCAGTCAGATGCTCTAACTATCAACTTGGAAGATATGCCCTTATAAAAACAGCTTAGGGCAGATTTAACAAAATCATGTAAAATGGCAACGTTGCTCATGGGCGTGCAAGCGCTCCTGGAATCGTTGCTCATTCACAATTTAATATGAACGGCCAAAACGAGGCCACAATTAAGAACGGAGAGCTGATCGGCATTAAAGAACTGGCGACATATCTTGGAATTTCCCAAGCTAGTGTCTACCGGATGATTGAACGCCGCAGCATTCGTTTTTACCGATTAGCTAGATACATTCGCTTCCGTATTTCGGATGTCGAGGCGTATTTGGCTAATTGCCTCGTGAAAGCTGTTAATGAGAATGAGTATGAGCGCACGACTAATCCACGGTAGTTGGTGGACTGACTTCCGATTCAAGTACAGGCGCTATCGTATACGAAGCCCTGAGAACACCAGAGCCGGAGCAGCCGCCTATGAGGCCACTTTACGCATGAAGCTGGCCAGAGGCGAGGACGTAGGGGCTGCAGTGAAGACTAATAAGACCTTTGAGGAATTCACCAAGCAATGGTTCGAGCTATTCGTAGTCACTAACAATAAAGCGTCCGAGCAGCGTGCAAAGCGCTATATTCTGTCACGTCATCTTGTGCCAGCATTTGGCAAGTCACTAATTGATGAGATCGACGTTCTGTCCATTGAGCGTTATAAGGCAGGGCTATTGCGTTCTAGACTCTCGCCTAAAACAATAAATAATCATCTCACAGTTCTGCGTCGATGCTTGCAGTCTGCCTTTGACTGGGGTCAGATTGGCTCTGTGCCACGTATTCAGTGGTTAAAGCGCCCACCGGGTAGAATTGATTATCTTAGTGACAAAGAATGTTTGCAACTCATTTCTGATGAACAGGAACCGCAATGGAATCTGATGGTTAGAATGGCACTGCTTACTGGAATGCGAGTAAGCGAGCTTTTGGCCTTAGATTGGAGCGATGTCAACATAAACCAGAGTACTATCATTATTCGTCGTTCTGCCAGCCGGGGAGTAATGACTTCCCCTAAGAGTAACAGAACACGTAGTATCCCAATCACTAATGACCTGATGCAGGCATTCTGGTTAGTCAAGAAAAAGCAGGGCTTATTGTTCGGTCATGACGGTGAACGTATGCGTAGTTATGACGCTGCCGATCGTGCCCTAACTCGTATATGCCAGCGTACAGGCGTTCGAGAGGTTGGATGGCACACACTTCGTCATACCTTCGCTACTCAGCTTGTAGACCGTGGAGCGGCCATGCGTGAGATCCAGGAGCTGCTAGGACACACGACCATTACCATGACTGAGAAATATGCCCACGTTGCTTCAACGTCATTAAGACGTGCCGTTGACCTTTTGGGAGGTCAAATGGCGAATCGTGGGCAACAGGTGGTCAACACATGGGCGCAGGAGGCTAATACCAGGCCATTGCAGTTAATTGAAACGTGGCTATGATAAAAACAAAAACAACCCTCTTGGGGAAGGATGTTTTTGGTGCCGCGGGAGGGACTCGAACCCTCAATCCCTTTCGAGAAACGGATTTTGAGTCCGTCGCGTATACCATTCCGCCACCGCGGCCAGGAACATTAACGCCAAAAAATAGTAACAAATAGTGGCCGTTTCCGCAACCCCTCGGCTTGTCAGAAAGCCCAACACTTGCTATAGTACCGCCGCAATCATTAACAATAACTAGCTAGGACTTTCTGAATTGAGACTAGTTTGGGTGCGGAGTAAGCCGAGCTCGCGAGACTCACTAGAGCCGTGAGTTGAGAGAGTCGGCGCAACTACAAGCCCAAAATAGGCCAATTCAGGAAGTCGTAGCATAGCTGGGTAGCTCAGTCGGTTAGAGCGAAGGACTCATAAGCCTTAGGTCGCGGGTTCGATTCCCGCCCCAGCTACCAAAAAATAGCCACTTCGGTGGCTATTTTTTATATGCTGGGGAACAAGCCAACTGCTTGGCTTGTGTCGGGAAGCGAACAGCGGAGCGATATGCGAGTACCGACGAGCATCGCGAGCTGGTGGCCAGCCCAAGCTGAGCGACGGCGATGCTTGAGGCGAGGCCGATTCCCGCCCCAGCTACCAAAAAAACAGCCTCCGGGCTGTTTTTTTATGTTATACTATAATTAATCTATGCCTGCCCTAACCTTCCAACAAATCAAACGCCTTTCCGTTCCTGTGCTGAAGCGCTCTGGTGTGCGTCGTTCTGCCTTATTTGGTTCGTTTGCCAGGGGTGAAGCCAAGGCCAAGAGCGATGTCGACCTATTAGTAGAATATGGCCCAAAAACTGGCCTCTTTGAAGTTATCACTTTGCGTTTTAAGCTCCAAAAAGCTCTCGGTCGCAAGGTCGACCTCGTCAGCTATAAAGCCATCTCTCCCCGTCTTAAGAAAACAATCATGGCCGACGCCCGAAAGATCCTATGATTCGTGACCCATTAATTTATCTTGGGCACATTCTCGATTCAGCTACGGCTATAGCTGAGTATATTTCTGGCGTCAAAAAAGCAGAGTTCATGCACGACCCCAAACTGCGCGACGCCGTTATCCGTCGTTTAGAAATTATTGGCGAAGCTACAAAGCGTATCACTGAAGAAATAAAAGAACGCGACAAATCTATTCCCTGGAAACAAATGGCAGGTTTACGCGATATTCTCATTCACGACTACGCTTTCGTCGACCCTGAAACCGTTTGGACCGTTGCCAAGCACGATGTGCCAAAATTGGCTAAGCGAATTGCCGTTTTATTGAAATGATATTATTGTCAATTCTCAATAAAACAACAAACCCCGCACTGAGAACAACAGCGTCCCCAAGGGAGTTTGTCGTCTCGCGCGAGGCAGAGTTTAGGGTGACTGGCTGGGTCATCAGCCAAGTTTGAGCCAGCACCAACTACCGTGCTATACTCCTCCTATCTTATGGCCTACATCGTATCTGTCGTCAATCAAAAGGGTGGGGTGGGGAAGACCACCACTTCTATTAACTTGTCCGCTTATTTAGCTAGTTTTGGCAAAAGTGTTTTGTTAGTGGACTTGGACCCGCAGGGTAACGCCACCAGTGGCTTTGGTCATGATGTCAGCAGCATTCTGGGTACCTATGAAGTTATTTCAGGCTCGCACAAAGCCAAAGATGTCATTATCGCCACCGCCCACGACGGCCTCTCCATCATGCCTGGCAGCGCCAACTTGGCTGGCAGCGCTGTGGAGTTGGTCAACGAATTCAACCGCGAGCGCAAACTCGCCACCGCCTTGCTTGAAGTTCGTAACGACTACGACTACATCATCATCGACAACCCGCCATCGCTCGGCCTCCTCACCATCAACGGCCTAGTCGCCAGCGACAGCGTCCTCATTCCAGTGCAAGCCGAGTACTACGCGCTCGAAGGAATCGGTCAGCTTATGCACACCGTGAACCTAATTCGTACCAACCTCAAGCCAGAACTGGAAGTCATGGGCGCAGTCATCACCATGTTCGATACCCGCACTAACTTAAGCAATCAAGTTTTGCAAGAACTTTACAAACATTTCCCAGGCAAAATCTTCCGTTCGGTAATTCCTCGCAGCATTCGCTTGGCCGAGGCTCCTAGCTTTGGCAAATCAATTTTGCATTACGACCCAGAAAGCAAAGCCGCCAAAGCTTATGAACGCCTAGCTCGCGAGTTCGTCGCCCGTGAGGATGTAGTAGTACCTATTCAACAGTAATCGAAGTATATGGCAAAGCAATTCGGTGGACTTGGACGCGGTCTCGGCTCGTTGATCCCACAAATGACGCCAGTGCGCGACGCTGTCCCCAAGGAACAGCCACCGCTAATCGAAGGCGTCGTGGAAGAAGGCTTGCGCCTCATTCATGTCTCGCCCTCGCAAATTGTCCCCAATCCGCGTCAGCCTCGTCGCGACTTTGCGCCGGAAGAACTGAATGACTTGGCGGACAGTATCCGCGAGCACGGCGTTCTTCAACCTCTCACGGTTACGGATAAAGGTAACGGTCAGTACGAACTAATCGCCGGTGAACGCCGACTCCGCGCCTCCACCATGGCCGGTCTCGAAAAGGTTCCGGTTGTCATCCGCGAAGCCACCGATAGGGAAAAGCTCGAGCTCGCCATAATTGAGAATGTTCAACGCTCGGACTTGAACCCAGTCGAAGAAGCCCTGGCCTACAAAGCGTTAATGGAGGATTTCGGTTTAACGCAGGACGACATGGCTGCTCGTGTTGGCAAAAGCCGGCCTTTCATCACCAATGCTCTCCGTTTGCTCGATCTCCCAGACGACATCATAGACGCCATCAAAGACGGCCGCATTAGCAAATCCGCTGGCCGTACGCTTTTAGCAGAAGGTAATGTTGCCCGCCAACGCGATCTCTTTGAGCGCATGCTAAAAGGCGGCGTCAGCATTCGTGAAGCAGAGCGAGTAGTCCGCGCTCATGTTCGCCAAACAAACCTCTTCCGCGACCCCAACCTAGAAGCTATTGAACGCGAGCTTCGCGAAAAAATCGGCACCAAAGTAGAAATTAAAATGACCGCCGCCGCTACTGGTCAAGTAATTATCCACTTCTACTCCAAAGACGACCTCAAGGCCCTCGTCGAGCATTTGAGTTAACTCCTCCCCAACATTTTTGCAATAAACGACCGCTTAGTGGCTCTGAGCGCGTCTTTTATTTTTTCACGAGCTTGGTGAGTTTTTACAAACCGTAGCCAGTCTTCGTTTGGCAGTTTTCGATTTTTATCAGTCACAATCTCCACCACATCGCCACTCTTAAGCATCGTATCAAGCGGGGCAACTATACGGTTCACTTGCGCCATCGTCGCCTTGTTGCCGATGTCGGTATGCACGGCATAAGCAAAATCAACCGGCGTCGATTCCTCGGGCAAGTCAATCACATCACCGCGCGGTGTAAAGACAAAAATCCGATCGCGGAACATATCCAGCTTCATGCTATCCAAGTGATCCATGAAAGTATCGCCACTAATTTCTTTTTGGATCTTAGCGAACTCTTCCATCCAAGTAACATGCTTGCTCTTTGCCTCGCCCTCTTTATAGCGCCAGTGTGCCGCAATACCAAACTCATCTTCATCGTGCATTTGTTGTGTACGGATCTGAAATTCTACAATCGCGCCCTCATCATCAAACACCGTTGTGTGGAGCGAGCTATAGCCGTTTGGTTTTGGTTGCGCGATATAATCCTTAATACGGCCAGGCAACGGCGTATAAAGGCTATGTAGAATGCCGAGCGCGGCGTAACAGTCGGCCACACTCGGTACAATAATCCGCAGTGCCACAATGTCGTACACTTTGTCTATATCGTTTTCGTACTTCTTAAGTTTCTTGTACAAGCTGTAACAGTGTTTCATTCGGCCGTGAATGTCAATGTACGGCACATTATGTGCCTGCAGCTCTTGTTCTACATTCGGAATCGCCCGGTTCATTGCTGGCCCAAACTTTCGCACTCGTTCTTCCAACAAATGCTGCGTCCAAGTGTAATCACGCGGAAACAAATACTTAAAAGCATGGTCTTCAAATTGACCGCGGTATTCCGCCATGCCAAGCCGGTTAGCAATCGGCGCGTAAATCTCCATCACTTCTTTGGCAATCCGTAACCGCTTATGCTCGGGCCGTGCATACAGCGTTTCCATGTTATGCATTCTATCCGCAAACTTAATGAATATCACGCGCACATCTTCGGCCATCGCCACGAACATCTTACGCAAATTTTCTATGTACCGTTCCTCACCACGGTACTTAACCTTGCCGAGTTTGGTGCAACTAGCAACCATGCCAGCAATGTCGGCACCGAATTCTCGCTCAACATCTTCCAGCGTTCTTTCCGTATCCTCTGGTACATCATGCAGCAAACCTGCCGCAATTACTTCGCTTGGCAAGCGTAACTTCGCCAATTTCACGGCCGTCTGAAAGACATGATTAAAATATGGTTCCCCGGTACTTCTCACCTGGCCCTCGTGCGCCACCTTAGCATAGTTGTACGCCGTCTCGAGCAAAATTAAATCAAACTCACTGTATCTATCATCGAGCGCCGCTTTCAAATCCTCAAATGTGGGCATCTGCATACTCTTCCTAGAGTAGGCGTAAATTCACTTTGTGGCAAGACGCCACTTGGTGTAGTATAACTATAACCTATGCAGAAACTAAAGGACGACATTCATGGTGGTAGAGTTTACATCTTCATTGACGCTTCTAATTTGTGGTCCATTCAAAAATCAAAAAAGAAACCTTTTGATTACGCTAAATTAAAAGCTGCTCTCATCAGTATTTTTCATTCAACAGATATAAAAGTTTATTATTATACGGCGTATCCAGCTGAAGGTACCCGCACATATAGTCTCGACGGAAAACATAAATTTTTCACTTTCCTTAGTAAAGGTTTAGATTTTGTGGTCAGGAAGAAAGTTTTAAAGCGAATTTTCTGTCTTGTTGGCCATGACCAGATAATCCAAGAAAAAAGAAATATGGATGTCGAGATGACTATCGACGCCGTCCACTTCAAGAATCAGTACGATACTGCCGTTTTGATGACTGGTGACTCGGATTTCTTATCTTTAGTAACCTATCTGAAAAATGACAACAAGAAGGTCTACATCTTTTCTTCGGCAAATAGCATTTCTCAAGAACTACGCACAGGAGGCGATGGCTACTTCGATTTGTTGCGATTAGAGCAGGATATTTGGGGAGGTCAACTTCATCACAGGGCTGACAGCTAAAACGAAACCACCCGCCTCTCGGAGGGTGGCCCTTGGATGTAGTACCCTTTCAGTCTATACTGACCAAAAGACATAATTAATATAGCACACTATTCATCTTTGTCAATATATTATTCACTCTCATCACCCTTCTTCTGTCGCTTTCCCCAAGCCTTCTTTGGCGCAGCCCTTTTTTTCACCAGCATCTCAATCGCCGTTTCCAGCGTCACTTCTTTCCACCCAATCTTCTTCGGCACCGTCACATTGGTTTTACCATCAGTAATATAATCACCGAACCTTCCACTGCGAATAACAATCTCACCTTGACTCGTCGGGTCTGTTCCAAGCTCTGCCAATGGCTTCATCGCTGCAGCTTTTTTAGCGACGCCTTCTGTGCAAATCTGAATTGCGCGTTCAAGGCTCACCTCGGCTGGGTGATCTTCTGGTGGCAACGAAATGTTCACCGCACCGCACTTGAGGTACGGTCCAAAGCGGCCAAGGTTGGCAATGATGTCTTCACCATTTGTATGCTTACCAACTAAGCGGGGGAGTAGTAATAACTTCAACGCTTGCTCGAACGAAATGGTATCCATCATCTGATCCTTAGTCAGCGACGCTCGTGGTGGTTTTGGGTTCTCGTCACTCACAATTCCGCGCTGCACATACGGCCCAAAACGACCAGTCCGCACAATAATTTCTAACCCGTCTTTGGGGTCGACGCCCAGACTGCGTTCCTTCATCACATCAGCGCGGCTCAAGTCACCAGTCTTCTCCATAATCTGTTCATGGAACGGGCCGTAAAACGACGCCAGCACCATTTGCCAGTTATGCGTGCCCTCCGCAATCTCGTCGAGCTTCTGTTCCATCTCTGCCGTAAAGTTGTAGTCGACGATATTTGGGAAATGCGTCTTCAGCAAATCAGTAACAATGATCGCAATGTCAGACGGGAAAAGTTTTTTGTTATCATCACGCAACACATATCCGCGATCAATAATTGTTGTCAGTGTCGGCGCATAAGTAGAAGGCCTACCAATACCATGCTCTTCGAGCGCCTTAATCAAAGTGGCGTCGCTGTATCGTGCAGCCGGTTCGGTAAAATGTTGTTCAGGTTTAATTTCCTTCGCTTCACCAATCACTTCACCTTGCACCATGGCCGGCAACAACTTGTCCTCGCTTGCTTGCCATACTTTCATGAAGCCAGGGAACACCACCGTGCTGCCGTTGACGCGGAAAATATGTTTGTTGCCAAGCAAATCCACAGCCGTCCTGCGAATCTTGGCGCTCGGCATCTGGCTGGCTACCGTACGACGCCAAATCAAATCATACAGTTTCCATTCGCCAGCTTCGAGCGTGGCCTGACAGCTTTCTGGCGTGACTGTTACATCAGTCGGCCTAATCGCTTCGTGCGCTTCCTGGGCGCCTTTGCTTTTTGTTGCGTACTTAACGACGCCAGTCGCAAACTCTGCCCCAAAAGTTGTCTTCAAATATTCTTGCGTGACGCTAGTAAATTGCTCCGCCAAATTCTGCGAGTCAGTACGCATATAGGTAATGCGACCAGTCTCGTACAGCTTCTGCGCCAAAGTCATCGTCTGTTTGGCACTCATACCTAAACGGTTGTAGGCGTCCTGCTGCAGGGTCGATGTCGTGAGCGGGATTGGTGGTTTGCGCGACGCATCTTTCAATTCAATCTTATCCACAATAAACTGCGCACCAGTTACATCAGTAACAATTTTCTTGGCGTCAGCCTCGGTCTTGATGTCGAGCTTCTCCAACTTTTTGCCATCAATTGTTGTCAGCTTTGCTTCGAGCACAGCGCCACCTTTTTCAAATGTCGCCTCAATTGTCCAATACTCCTCACTCTTAAAAGCGTTGCGCTCCAGTTCGCGTTCCACCACCAGTCGTACCGCCACACTCTGCACACGGCCGGCCGAAAGCCCTCGTTGCACCTTCTTCCACAACAGCGGCGACAATTCATAACCAACCAAGCGGTCTAGAATACGGCGGGTCTGCTGCGCATTCACCATGTCCATGTCTATCGTGCGGGGGTTGGCCACTGCATGCTCAATTGCCGTTTTTGTAATTTCATGAAAAGTAATGCGCTTTGCCTTAGCGACATCTAACTTAAGTACCTCGGCAATGTGCCAAGCGATAGCTTCTCCTTCGCGGTCTTCGTCGGTTGCGAGGTAAACCTCATCAACCCCTTTGGCTGCCTGCTTGAGTGCCGTCACCTTAGCCTTCTTATCCGCTGGCACCTCGTAGGTTGGGATGAATCCGTGCTCGACATCCACCGCTGTGGACTTCTTCGGCAAGTCACGAATATGGCCAAATGACGAAAGAATTGTGAATTCTTTACCTAGAAATTTTGTTATAGTTTTGGCTTTTGTAGGGGACTCGACGATTACAAGTTTAGACATAGTTGAGGCGAACGATAGCCTCCAGAGCCTGTTATGTCAATTTTTTACTTGACTCGATTGCTTGTTAATGATCGACTCTTCACTCACCCAGTGCGTCCGCAGTTCGCCAGCCAAATACAGCGAGCCAGTAATTAAAAGTGTATCGCTGGGCTTCAGCTCGGCCAGTACAAACTGCAGCGCCTCGTCGGCAAAGAGCCACATTTTTCCTCGCTTACTCTTGGCTATCAGCTTGGCAAGCGCGGCCGGATTCTCTGGTGCGCCGTAGCCATGCTGGTAGCGCGTGGTGTGGATAACTTCCGCTAGCGGCGCCAAAGCCTTGAGCATCGCCCCAGCGTCCTTGCCGCGCTTACAACCGAATATCACATGCACCTTTCCTAGTTTATTTGCCGCCAGCAGTTGAACCGTCCCCCTCATCTTTGCCTCGTTATGTGCCCCGTCAATGATTATGAGTGGCTTGCGGCCTATCACCTCAAACCTGCACGGTAGCCCTTTAACCTTCGCCAAGGCCTCCTCGATAACCTCTATTTTTACACCAACCGCTTGTGCAGCCGCCGTAGCAATCAGTGCATTATGTAGCCGGTGGTCGTTGTTCGGCGCATCAATAAACCTCTCGTTCGCTTTCTTGTCAGTCGCTACATCAGCTATCAACTCTCGCAAGTTTGGCTGTACGACGCCAGAAATAACTGCGCAACGCCCAGTAATAATTCCTACTTTTTCCTGCGCAATTTCTTCCACGCTATTACCAAGCAGATCCGTGTGGTCAAGATCAATATTGGTAATAACCGCCACCTCTTTTTTTGGAATCACATTTGTGGAATCCCACCTTCCACCCAAACCAACCTCCAGCACGCACCACTCAACATCCGCCAGTACAAAGGCCACAAGCGCCACCACAGTTGCTAGTTCAAAGTAGCTCAGCGTTTGCTTACCTTCATTAAGATGCGCCTCGTAACCAGCGATTACGAGTTCTATAGCTTGCGTTAATAACCTTGGCTCAATCAACTTTTCATTCACCCTAAATCGCTCCAAAAAAGTAGAAGTATGCGGCGACGAATAGCTCGCCACACTCCTACCGTCCGCCAGCAGCATCTCATGCACCAAGTTGGTGACGCTGCCTTTGCCGCTTGTCCCAGTAACATGCACAAACTTCATTTTGCGTTCAGGATACTCTAGCTTGGCGAGTAATTGTTTAGTTCGCTTAAGTGAATTTTGCAAGCTCTCCTGACTCTCACACCACGAAGCTTCCAAGTTACTTAAGCCAATTAACCTCTGCACCGCTTCTTTATAATTTTTCATAATCATCTCGTATACCTCTGGCCTCCAGCATGGCGAGCGTAGCCTTCAATCTCCATCATCGTCAATGTCGCGCCAACCGTGTGGCTTGGTAGCCCAACTGCTAGAGCCAAGTCGTCGATATGTTTCGCTTCATGGTTTAGCAACGCCAGAATCGCTCGGGCTTCTGCCGTAGCTGGTGGAACCATTGTCTCTGGCACCTCGGCATCTACCACTCGTGGCGTCACTCCCAACGCCTCCAGAATATCCTCGGCACAAGTCACCATGTGCGCCCCATCACGACCCAAGCGATTAGTACCCTGAGAAGTGGGGGAGTAGATTGAACCAGGCACCGCAAATACCTCGCGGTTTTCGGCCAGCGCGGCCCGTGCCGTAATCAACGAACCAGACTTTACTGCCGCCTCAACTACCAGTGTACCCTTACTCAAACCAGAAATTATTCGGTTGCGAATAGGAAAGTGGTGGTCGAGCGACGGCACTAGTGGCGGATACTCACTAATCACCGCCCCACCTTTGGCGATAATTTCCTCAGCTAGCTTATGCTTGCGTTCTGCATCGTTAGCGTCAAGTCCGCAACCAAGCACCGCAATTGTCTTGCCATTCACTTTCACTGTGGCCCGATGCGCCGCCTCGTCGATACCCCAAGCCAAGCCACTGACGATCACCAGATGATGACGAGCCAGCTTCTCCGCCAAATCAGCCGCAACTTTCAAACCATAATCAGTTGCTCGGCGTGAGCCAACTATGCCGACGAGTAACGCATCTGCTGGCGGCAAACTACCACGGTAGTACAGCACATACGGCGCGTCGTGAATGGCTCGTAACAGCTGAGGGTACTCAGCATCATCCTGCGTCACCAAGCTGATACCGCGTTTAAGTGTATCGTCGAGCAAGGCTTGTGGATCTTGTGTCGCACGCCATGCAATAAACTTCTTTGCCATGCCGTAACTCAATCCTCCTTGCTGCAATTCGTTTGTGTTAGCGTGCCAAATCTTTTCATCGCTACCTAAAAATTCAAGCAAGCTGGCGTGGTGCACAGGACCAATCGCCAAGTCGTTAAAATGCGTCAGTGCTAGGCGGTACGGGGAAATCATGTAGCGACAGTTACGGTCTTCTCCAGCACGCCAGTTACTCGCGCTTCGTTAATAAGGTCAATCACCGCCGCCATCTTTTTCTCAAGCAGCGGCAACTCTTCGGCGGTAAAATGTTGCAATACAAAATCTTCCAACGGCACGCGCTCTGGCGGATTGCCCAAACCAATGCGGAACCGTGCGAATGGCTCGCCGTTCTGAGCAATGATTGATTTTAATCCATTGTGACCGCCAGCGCTTCCGCCACGGCGAACTCGTACCTGATCATTCTCGATTGCTGCGTCATCATAAACCACCCACACTCGTTCAATCGTTATTTTGTAGCGGTGCATGAGCGACGCCACAGCGACGCCGGAATTATTCATGAAAGTCTGTGGCTTTGCTAGAATGATTTTCTGCTCGCCAACCACGACCTCGGAAACCTCAGCTTTCGCTGTTTGATTATTCTTAAAACTAGCACCCCAATCCTCCGCTAACTTATCGAGCGCCAAAAAACCCGCATTGTGGCGGGTCTTCTTATATTCAGTACCTGGATTACCTAGCCCCACGATCATGATTGACATAGTCTTGAAAGTTGGTAGTTAGTAGTTGGGCCTGCTTTTATTGAGCCTGAGCCCTGTAGGAGCGAGCCACGTCGGTCGCGACCGACGTGGCG
>JAGVNL010000001.1 GCA_020053275.1 bacterium | reverse complement strand
GCCTAGAAAGAAGCTAAACTACTCAACCCCGAACCAGGCTCTAAACCGCCTCCTCCTTAAAAGGTCACAAAGTGGTGCTATAAATCCTTGAACCTACCCATGGTTTGAAATCTATACTGTTGTGATGTATTCACAACATCAAACACTTCATCTGTAGGTATTTTGCCACTAAGAACAGCGATGACTGCTCGCCCGATATGATAGCCAAGATTTACAGGCACCGCATTACCAATTTGCTTATACTGTGATGACATGGATCCCATGAACTCCCAGTCATCTGGAAATGTTTGAATGCGTGCATATTCACGAACTGTGAGTGGTCTGGTTTCGGCAGGATGACAACGCTCAGTCTGTTTTTGAGCTGGACTACAGGTTAAGGTAAGACTTGGCTCTTCCCAAGAAAGACGACGAGCCATGCCAGTTTTGCCTCCTCCCATATAGAAACTAGCTCCCATAAATTTTTTTTGGATTGGTAATGGCAAATCACGCCAATAACCACCTGGTGGAACCATAGCCAGGACTTTATGCTTACTTTCTGGATATTGCTGACCAGGTGAAGCAGGACAGTCCGCTAGAGCCTCGCGCATGGAAATCGTGTAATCTTTTTCTTTGGGATACAAATGTGGGCGTGAAGCAGCTATGTCATCGCGAATTGCCATAATTATCAAACGTTCTCTCTTCTGAGGAACATCATGATATTGAGAACGAAGTACTCTCCAGACTACTGAATATCCAATATCCTTAAGAATATCAACCATTGATGAAAGCGTGCGGCCATCGTCATGCGTTACCAGACCACGGACATTTTCTCCTATAGCGATTTTTGGTTTGGCTTCTTTTATACATCGAGCAAATTCATAAAAGAGTGTTCCGCGGGCATCCTCAAAACCCATTTTGCGCCCAGCGTAACTAAAAGCCTGACATGGGAAGCCGCCCTCGACAACATCTATCGAGCCCTCAAACTCACGAAAATCAATCTTTGTTACATCTTTCTGAAGAATATTCCAGTGTGGCCTATTGCGTCGCAATGTGGCAGCAGCATTGTCATCTAACTCTACCAATAAAGTGTGCTGAAGACCAGCATTAGACATGCCAAGACTGGTACCTCCACACCCAGAAAACAAATCAATGACTTGATATTTAGTTGTTTTAGGAGCTTGTAAAATACGATAATTGCTGCCTGCTGGTTTCTCTGTATATTTATGATGAACTCGCATTATCTCAGAAACATCAAATAGGCGATAATTGTCTGGCGATCTGCTCGCCTTAATTAAACCCTTCTTTTCCCAGCGTCGAATAGTGTCTACGGATAGGCCTAAAACCTGTGCTGCATTAGTAACTGAGACTGGAGTATTTATATTCATGTTTCAATTATAGAAAATAACCATAGCCTATGCAATGGTTACTGTTGATAACTAATAAGCCTTCTTGAATAGCTCAATAAAAACCGTATCTCCCTTCACTAAATCTACTAGATTCCTGCCAAGAACCTCACCAATTACTTGTGGTAATGTACGGTATAAAAGCTCGAGTGCATTTGGAACTCCGGTAACGATACCATAAAATGAATAGCCATCAATCACTCGAACTAGCTCATTCTTTTGACGCCTAGTTTTAGTACGATTATCCGGAGGACAGAATGGCCTATTGTATTTTTTCACTCCCTTTGGGATTATCTCAACATAATAAGCGCAATAACCCGAGTACTTAGCATTTAATTGTTTTTTTGAGGTCATCATAAATAGCGACTTTATGATTGCCCTTAGTAGTATTATGTTTGTTTTTAATTTCTGCGATAATCTTCTCACTATCGTTCTTAAGGTCAAAGATATGCCCAGTTCCCAGATCATCCCAGCCTACAACAGAGCCTAGAATCTTTTGATGAAAATCTCCAATGGCGTTTTGTAAAGTTTTCTGACTTTGACGCATCGTCTCCTGTGTCAGCCATTGTTCAACGCTTATATCTTGACGCAAAGCGTCAAATAGAGCAGAAAATGGATCAATGACATTGCGATGAATATTTACCGAGAAATTAGATACATACAATACTTTTTCTACAGCCTGGTATAAATCGAAATTAGAAATGAAGGGAAGCAGTTGGACTTTGTGACGGTCGCAATCTTCAAGTTTGATGTCCATAATACAATTATAACTGTTTCCAATAGTCTACCACACTAATGTTTCTTCTTCCCCACTGCGCCTAACTTGCGCAACTCTTCCGCGAAGGTGGCGAGATCTTCGAAGGAGTGATAGACAGAGGCGTAGCGGATGTAAGCGACCTTGTCGAAGCTGCGGAGTTGCTCCATGAGAATGGCACCGATGTCGCGGCTGGTGATTTCGCTGCCTTTATTTTGTTGGATGGCGCGCTCGATGGTGTGAATGAGAGTGCGGAATTGTACTGCTGTGTATGGACGCTTTTCAAGCGATTTTTTTAGGCCATTTTCGATTTTCTCGCGGCTATAGGATTCGCGGCGGCCGTTGCGTTTGACAACGGTGACATCGAGAATTTCAATTTCTTCCACAGTCGAAAAGCGGAAGGCACATTTGGCCTTCTCGCATTCTCGACGCCTGCGAACAGTTAAGCTATCGGCCGACAAGCGGGAGTCGATGACTCTAGTCGACTTGCCGCTGCAAACCGGACAGTACATATTACATCATCTTGCGTCTAATAAAAGCAGGGATGCCCAAGTCGTCATCGTCATCCTTTTTGGGTTGAGGTTGGGCCAGCTGAGCTGATTGGTTGGTTTGCGGCCAAAGCTGAGCTTTGGCAGACTCAGGGGCTGGGCGGCGGTCTTCCGCGGCGTAGGGGTCGTGGACTGGGGTTGGCGTTGTGTCGCGAAGTGGCGCTGGTGAAACTGTTGATGCGGTTGGCACGCGGCGCTCGGCGAACGGCGACTCCTTAACGGGCATATAGCTGTTGCGAGCTGGGACGGCTGCTTGGCGATAGTCATCACGGCGAGGTGCGTTCCAACTGCCCTGTGGAGTGATTTCGACATCGCCGGCAAGCGAAGGGGCACGGCGATGGTCGCGGTTGTCAAAACCGGTAGCGACAACGGTGATGCGGACTTCGTCTTGCAAGGTCTCGTCGATATTAGCACCGAAGATTACGCGCGCGTCGTCGTCGGCTGAACCAGTGATAATTTTGGCGGCTTCAGCGACTTCGTACATGGCGAGGTCTGAGGAACCTGTGACAGTAAATAGAATGCCTTTTGCACCGTCGATTGAAAGCTCCAGCAATGGCGAGGCTATGGCCTGTTTGGCGGCTTCTACGGCACGATTTTCGCCTGACGCTTTACCAATACCCATGAGTGCGCTACCAGCGTTTTGCATGATAGCTTTGACATCAGCGAAGTCGACGTTGATGAGGCCTGGAATAGTGATGATCTCCGAGATTCCCTGCACACCTTGGCGGAGCACATCGTCGACGATTTTGAAGGCTTCGAGCAACGATGTTTTTTTGTCGATTATTTGGAGCACGCGGTCATTTGGAATTGTGATGACGGTGTCGACCTGTGAACAAAGTTCGGCGTAGGCGTCGTCGGCAATGCGTTTGCGTTGTGCACCTTCAAAACCGAATGGTTTGGTGACGACGGCCACGGTGAGGGCACCGACCTCGCGAGCGATTTTGGCGATTTCTGGAACAGCGCCACTGCCAGTACCGCCACCCAAGCCGCAGGTGAGGAAAACCATGTCAGCGCCAGCGATGGCGGTGCGGATGTCGTTGGCGTTTTCTTCCGCGGCACGGCGGCCAACTTCTGGGTTCATGCCGGCACCCAAACCGCGCGTTGCTGTTTTGCCGATAGGGATTTTGGTTAGCGCTAAGTTGGCGTGAAGCGCTTGTGCGTCTGTATTTACAGCGATGAAATCAACGCCGCGTAACTTTTCCAGGATCATGCGATTGAGGGCGGAACCGCCGCCTCCACCAACGCCGATGACCTTAATTTTAGCGGCAGTTTCTATCTCGGGCTTGAATTCGGCCATAACGATTGGTGTTCATCCCCTCCCCTGAACACTTTAAGTATTCAATTTGGCTAAGCGTAAATAAATTTCTTACTCACAGACTAACACAGACGATATAAAGTCTCCATCGAGGGTGTGGATAAGTGGTCTACCTCGAGGGTATACGCTCGAGGTAGACCACTAAAACAAAACCGGCAGCCCACGAGGAGGCTGCTGGTTGAGGTGGCCGCGAGTGTGCGGCTAGGAGAAGAAAGGGCTTGAGGTTGGCTACTTCTGCCAGGGGGGCTGAAAGCTGGGCAGACCGCCACGGTTGCGGGCGGGTTCGGCTCGACCCTGGTTCACCTCAAAGGTGCGGCTATCACCCTCGAGGGTGTAGAAGCCGGTGCGCAGAGGGAGGTCTGGGTTGGTGATGTTGCCAGCACCGTCCACGGTGACCATGACGCTGAAGTCGCCCCGATGGGCACGGATCCGTCTGTTGAGAGAAGGCATGAAACACCTGTCCTTTTGCCCCGTTTGGGGACTTTTTGAGTGTTGGCTAACGCCTGCCAGCCGCTAGAGCAACGGCTAAACAGAGCCCATTTATAACTGGTTATGCAGAAAAAGTCAACCTCGAGCTCAGCTCGGTTGTTTATTTGCGACCAAAGCTGAGCTTTGGTGAATTGCTGATATTATAATAAAACCGCCAATGAAATCGCAAAATGCTCGATTCCAGACCTGACCCCTCCTCTCGCGAGAGGAGGGGTGAACCCCTTTTTACGGTACCATGGATTTGAACCACTGGCCGATTTTGCTGGCGACTTGGTCTACGGATTTGAATTTGCTAAAGAATTTGCCGAATTTGCTGGAATGCATACCCTTGATGGCATAACCCCAAACAGCCAGGCCGATGGCGGTAGCGAAGGCTGGGTCGTGCACCTCGTCAATAACGCTGCTAATGGTGACTGGAATACCCATAGCGCACGGCAAGCGCAGAACGCGACGAGCGACATCTACCACACCCTCCAGCTTGGCTCCCCCGCCGGTTAGGATAACGCCGACTGGCAGCATACCCGAGCGATCTACCTTGCGCAACTCAGCATCCACAGCCTCAAATAATTCTTCAACGCGGCTTTCGATGATTTCGGCAATGAAACGACGCTTAACAACTTCGTCAACATCGGCGCCCAGTTCGTGTAAGCTGAAAGTATGTTTGCGGTCTACGGCGTCGGGAACGGCGTGGCCAAAGTCAATTTTTACTTTCTCGGCGATTTCTGGTGGGATGCGCAAAATTGTGCCGATGTCGGAAGTGATACGATCGCCACCGATTGGTAGGACAGCGGTGTGCATGAGGTCGCCCTCCTCAAAAACGGCGATGGAGGTGGAGCTGGCACCGATGTTGACGACGCACACGCCGAGTTCTTTTTGCCGTTGCGTGAGAACGGCCTCCGCTGTAGCCAGCGGCGCATACACGAGGTCGTCGATGTCGAGGCCAGTGCGGTAAATGCTCTTGGTTAGATTTTTAATATGCGAGGCGAGGGCTTGAATGATGACGGCGTCGACCTCCAGGCGAATACCGTTCATGCCGACGGGATCTTTGACACCGCGCTGGCCGTCCACCGTAAAACTCTTGGGAATGACATGTAAAATTTCGTAGTTGGAAGGCGTGGTAATTGTTTTTGCAGCTTCCATGACGCGTTCAACATCGTCGTCCTTGATTTCGCCATCGGGCCTAGTAACGCCAATTACGCCACGAGTTTCTTGCACAAGAATGTTTTGGCCAGCGATTGAGACCCAGGCGGCGTTTAGTGGCAAGCCGGTCATGCGCTCGGCTCGTTCAAGAGCTTTGGAGACTGAGGAAACGGCTTCCTCCATACTGCTGACCGTGCCTTTGTGAACACCAGAGGATGGCAAAGCAACCGCACCAATTATGTGCAGGCGAGGCTTGCCGTCTTCACCCGGGAGGGGTTGGGCGACAGCAATGCGGATCATCGAGGAGCCGATGTCCAATCCTATGATGCTACCTTCACTCATAGTAAACTTAGAACTTCCTCATTTGGCCTATTTTGGGCTTGGAGCTACGCCGACTTCCTCAACTCACGGCTCTAGTGAGTCTCGAAAGCTCGGCTTGCTCCGCACCCAAACTAGTCTCAAATGTGAAAGTTCTAACATTATATCATACTAAATACATAGTCCTTTAATCTGGTAAGAAAAGGCCAGATATACGGCAGGAAAATGACTAGGCCAACGATAACAGCAGAAATAGAGGTGAGGAGAACAGTGCCAGCCATCATGTCTTTTACTTCACGAACCATTGGGTTTAAGCGAGGCTGCACGGCGTCAATGAGGCGCTCAACAATACTGTTCATGACTTCGAGTACCAGAACGGCGGCAGTCATAAGGAGAATGAGCACGCGTTGCAAAGCAGAGAGTGGCAAGAGCAAGCTGACGACAATAGCGAGCGTGCCGAGCAGAAGTTGAACACGAAAACTATGCTCGGTGTTGGCGACCTCACGAAGACCACGGAGAGCATGACGCAGACTGCGAGAAAATTGGCGAGGAGAGATCATATTATTTTACAAAATTCTGGCGACGATTGAGTCCTGTAATGGAAACATCTCCTCAGCGTCCTCTGGCAGCTCGTGGTCGTAGCCTAAACAATGGAGAATACCGTGGACTACGAGATCCGCACATTCAAGTTCGACATCTCCACCGTCAATCGCACCTGAGGCAGCAACGGCTTGACGAGCGGCTTGATCGTAAGAAATTAAAACATCACCGACTTCACCGGATTGCTCGGGAATACCGGAGGCGAAACTGAGAACATCGGTGACTTTGTCAACGCCACGATACATACGGTTGAGGCGCTGGATCTCTTCATCTGCGATGTAGTTGATGTTGATGACGCCGTCAATTAGGTTGGGCATGGCGGCATTTACAGCAGCGGCAATAGCAAGATAGCGCTCGGCACCGAGACGAGCTGACGCTGGAACGAGATTGTCGCTGACTTCAAGGGAGATCATGGCTTGGGGCTAAGGTGAAAACTGTTGACCATCATCTCAAAAGTTTGCAGGTACTCTATTTGATTGCGCGCACCGAGGTCGTAAACTAGAGTAATGACCGAGTCGGTACCGTCTAAATAAGTTGTGCGGTCGTCGGCGGAAGACAGGCCGTAGAAGCCTTCTTTGGTCAGAGTTTCCTTGAGTTGCTTGGCGTCATTGCCGACTTGTTGCGCGTTGTACCAGTCAGCTAGCGGCAGGGTGCCGTCCTTGGCGACGGTAGTGACGCTTATGCTGGCCTGACGAGAGGAACGGAAAGTTATTGAGGCGGCGTCGGCGGCTGGAATAGATGTCCAGGTGGCTGGATAATAGATGGTGAAAGCGAAGGCTGGATCGGTGAAAACTTTAACCGAGCCGGTAGTTAGCAGTGTGAGGGGCGCTAAGCCTAGCGGGTCATAGCCGTGAAATACCTCGTTACCGTCGAGGAAGGTGTCTTTGTCTGTGTCTGGCTCGCGGAAGTTGGTGCTGTAAAGTAGCTCTTCAATATCTGTTAGACCGTCGCTGTCTGTATCCTTAGCTGGAACTGGAATGGCGGCCAGGGCTGCGGCGGCTGCGGCATCTTGGGCGGCTTTGGCGACATCGGCTGCGGATTGCTGTGCTTCTTGTTCTTTGAGTTGGCTGAGTTCTGATTCCGCGAGAAGTTTTTGCTGTTTAGCGGAGTCAATAAGGCGGTAGGCGGCAAAACCGCCAGCACCGAGGACGGCCAGCATGACGAGGAAGGTAATGATGACGCCTGTCCAGCTGCGTTTGCGAGGTAGGTTGGCTGGGTGGCTGGGTGGCGGGGTTGGTGCGGTAACGACTGGAGGTGGGGGTGGTGGCGGAGGTAATGGTTGAGGAGTAGCGGCAGCTTTGGCGGCGGCTTCGGCGGCAGAAAGGCTAGCTTCGACACCATAAAACTCCCGCGGCATCGTGTGGATAATCACTTCACTTGGGACGGTCCCAGTAGTAGACCCTAAAGTAGACGACGGGGTCGTCACTTCAGGGCTTCGGGTTTTGGGCTGGCTGCCAAACATATTTACTAGTTAGTTGGGATGGTGAAAAGTTTACCTGGACCATTCGGGTTGTAGCCACCACTCACCTCGGCACCGTCTAAAAAGCCGTCGCCGTCAGTGTCTGCTTTGACTGGATTGGTGCCGTACACTTTAACCTCTTCCCTATCGCCCAAACCGTCAGCGTCGGTGTCGGCCTTGCTTGATAATGTGCCAGCCTCGAGTTCTTCGGCGTTGCTGAGGCCATCGCCGTCGGTGTCGAGGAATGACCCGGTAGTAGGCGAGCTCAGCTCGCTGGCTGGGTTTGCGGTCAAAGCTGGGCTTTGACTTGTCTCGGCTGGGGGAGAGTTTACGATGGCGTCGTTTGGCACGCTGTTGACCACGCCACCAGTGCTTGGGGTTTGCGACATAATGCGCCAAGCGGCGTAGGCAGCGCCACCAACCAGAACGATAACAACGACGAGAATGAGAATAGCTTTTAAAAGGTGACTGGAACGATGAGGCTCAATGTATGTTTCTAGGACTGGCTCGGCGACTGATTTGGCTGAAGGAGGTGAGGAGATTGGCGAGGCATCGGCTGGGCGAAGTTTTGGGCTGGGAGTTGTGAGGCCATCAAACATATCCTCCACTGGTTTTTGAGGAGTTGATACTGTTGGGTTGGCTGACGGCTGTTCGTCGAACATAAGCAAATTTTATGGTTTGAGTGGATCGTGACCGTTCGCTACCTCAACGCCGTCGTCATAACCGTCGCCATCGGTATCCGCCATTTGGTCGCTGGTGCCGTAAGCAAATTCTCGTGCTAGCGTTAATCCGTCATGGTCCGCGTCGATGGAGGTGAAGATATCGCTGCAACTAACTGCGAGGTCGCCGAGTGTGTCGCAGCCAGCTGGGTCGCCTTTGGCAATGACGGCGTCGAAGGCGGCTTGTTGGTCACATTTGGCTGCTGGAATGCTGTAAGTGGAGCAAGTGCCGGCAGCTAGAATGCTGGGCAAGATTTGGGCTTGGCAGCTAGCCTGGCGAGTGGCGTCGTTCACGCTGGAGCAAAGATTATAATCGCGAGCAGCAATGGCTTGGAGGAAAAAGATGGCGTCGCGGCAGCCTGACTTGGCGTCGCCCTGCAGAGCGTCGCAGGTTTTGATTTCTTTGGTGTCACGGGCAATTAAGTTGACGCAGTTGTTGTAGGCGGCGTCGGCCAAGCCTTTACATGATTCTGGCGTGGCGGCGGCACGGGCGAGTTCGGACTGGGCGCGCTCGGCACAGGCGGTTAGGTCCTGCTCTGTACTACAGTCGCTGATGGCTTGGGCAATACGATCCTTAGTGTTGGCAATGGTTGATTTTGGGACTGCTGAACGGATAGAGTTGATGATGAAGACAACCACGAGGGTGATTACTAACCCGCCAACAATTACACCAACGCCGAGTAAGGCTTGGTTATGCCTGACCTGCCACCACTTTTTAGGCGGGGCTGGTGGTAGGCCGGGGGTGAAGTATTGTGGTTGAGGAGTATCCATAACGAGAGTTGGTAGTTAGTAGTCGGTAGTTGGTAGTTGGTAGTTTTGACCAACGAATTCGTAAAATGCTCGATTCCAGACCTGACCCCTTTTTACATAGCTGGAGGGGGATTTACATTAAGGTGAACAGTAGTTGAATTTGACATTGCTGATGTTGATTTGGCCCTCGCCGGCGAATGAGACACGGATTGGGAGAGTTTGTTCGGTGGTTTGGTCGCAGGCGAAGCCTTCTGGCCAGGGGAGAGCCACACCTGTGCCTTCGACTACCGGGCCAGAGGTGGCACCGTCTCCCGTAACTAGCGTGAATGTTGGCTGGGTAATGGAGGCGATGATGGAGTTGTAAGCGTCTGTAATGGCGGATGATGAGCTGCCGTGGTAGGCGTAGTCGACACCGTTTAGTTCGCTAGGGATAGTGCCGTCAGAAGATGGTGCGCTACGGCTGGCGGTGTCATTACTTGACCAGCTGGCGACTTGTTCGATGAGCGTTTGATCTGTAGTAAGAGCGATGGTATAGAGTTCGTAGTCTGGAACAAGTGCTGGCAAGGCGCTATCGACATCTTTGATTCGATCCGCGGCGGTGTTGGTGAGAGGAGAGATTCCGTAAGAGGGGCCGGTAGTATCAGCGTCATCTGCTAAACCATCGGTTAGCAGAACGACAATCTTCCTGGAGTTTTCCGATGTCGAGGTAGCTTGTAGTAGGTCGTAAGCAGCATCCAGACCCTCGTTTGTCGGAGTACCGCCAATAGCAGTATAGGCAGTGATGGCGTCGTAGAGGGTGACTTCACCACTGGCGACCTCGAAGGCTGTGCTGATGATGTCGTCGGTTGTAGTACTGGTATTCATTGTGCTGTAGCCGAGCAAGGCAATATTCATGTTATCTACTCCGTAGAGTGCTGATAATGATTCTTGTAAGGCTAGTCTGACGGTATAAATACGACTCTCTACAGAATCTGAATAGCAGGAACCGGTACGAGGCCATGGTGAAGGAAGGTCGCAGTAGCTGTCCATCGTGCAAGATAAACCAATTTTAGCAGGGTCGCCAGTGTGACAGGTAGAGGCTAGGGTAGCACTACTAAAGTCCCAATTCATTGAGTCTGATAAATCCGTCACGAAGACAACATAAACATCAGGTGAGGTGACGCTGTCGAGGGAGATGTCAGCAGTGAGGGTGGCACCAACACGACAGGCCGGGAAGGTGAGGCTGGCGGCGTTCGGGAGATCGGAGGTGGTGCTCTCCGAGTAGGTGTAGAGATCCACACTGGAGGATGAAGGAGACCCTGGTTGGTTATCTGTTAGCATTATGGAGGACGATTGGAAAGTTTCTGGGCAGGTACTGTTACAGCTGCTGGCGCAAATTGGGAATTGGCAGTCGCCGCTCGAGCAATCGGCGTCAGTGAGACAGGTGGCGCTAAGACCGCGAGCGAGATCCGTGCTACTGCCGCCGTTACACTGGCCGACTGTTTGGCAGGTTAGACTGATGGTTGGATTGGTTGCGTCAGAATCATATAGTGTATCGACTGTTGTATCGCCGAGAGCTGCGCAGGTCTTCGTAGTGTCAACATAGGTGAAGCTCTCACCCTCAGCTGGCAATGAGTCATCGTAATAATCCGCAAGATAGACGCTGTCCGCTACGGTTGATAAATCAACGGCGTAAACATACGAGCTTGGCAAATCATAAGCGTCGCAATATTCGTGGCCGTTCGTGACGCCGTCACCGCAGAACTCGCCCGAGGAGGTGGTGTATTTGCAGCTGACAGAACAAGAGGTGCAAGTGGATTCGTAAGCAGAAGTACAGCCCTCACCGTTGTCTGCGCCTTCGTCACATTGCTCGGTGTCGAGCTGCAAGTAGCCGTCGCCGCAAACATTTATAGTACAAGCGTTGGTACAGGTGTCGCCAGAGTCGCTGTTGCCGTCGTCACATTCTTCATTGGTGTCAACGACGCCGTCGCCGCAGCTGCCGAGGGCTTTGCAATCTATACCTTCATAACCGATGGTGGCGTCGGCCCAGTCACATTGATCAGTACCGTTTTCACCGTCGTCCTCGCAAACTCGAGTGCGGTAGGTTTGGTATTCGATGCTGGAACAGGTGCCGACATTGCCGTTAGCGTCGAGTCCGCAATCGTCCAAGACGGTGGCGCTGGTACATGGCGCGCTGATTTTTGTAGCGTCACCTGTTAAGCAAACTGTGGATGATGGACAGGCCTCGTAAGCAGTACCATGACCGCAGAAGGCAATAGTGGCGTCAACGCGACAATCGGCGTCAACAACACAGGCTTCGCCATGCATGCTGCCAGAATAGCCGTCGCAAATTGCGCCTTCGTAGGAGTCAGAGTTGCCGTCACAGACTTCGCCGCTGTCGATGGTGCCGTCGCCGCAGTAACTGGCCGGGCCTTGGCAGTCCCAGGCGCAGGAGTTGTTGGGGTTGGCGTAATAGTCGCCGTTCAAGTAGGTGGACGAGCCGCCGCAAGCGTAGGTAAGGCCGCCGTAAGGGCGAGAGTCGGCGGAGTAAGTTGAGCTAGAAGAGCTACAGTCGCAGGCTTCACTACCGGCTAACGAACCGTCGCCGCAGTAGAAGGAGTCCGTATAATTACAGAGTGATCCGCAATAACCGTAGCGGCCGTTTAGTGAGCCGTCGTCACAGGTTTCGCCGAGCGAGGTGTCGGTTACACCGTCGCCGCAGGAGGAAACGACGCAGGAGGCGGTAGAGTCCGCGATGAAGGCGGAACAGGTGCTGTCACAAATTTGCGATTGAATACCGGTTAGTTCGTCGTCCACGGCACCGTCGCCGTCCGTATCCACTGTTGGTTCGATGTCGCAGGTGATGGTGGTGCCGCCGCGTTGACCGATCTCGCAGGCTTCGCTGCCGTTGACGACGCCGTCGCCGCAAACACCGGTGCTGCCGTAAATGGTGGTGTCGTTACAGAACGAGGAGGAAGTGAAACCGTCAGCTGTGCTTAGCGCGCTCGAGACTTGGTAGTTTACGGTATCTGTAGCGTCTGTGTCGTAGTCGTAGTACCAACCAGCACCAGCGTATTCTAGGTCGGCATAGAGGTTGTAGCTGACATCGCCCAGCGCTCGGTAATGATAGGCATAGCTACCAGCTGGGCAGACATACTGGCCGTTGGTTTGGTTGACGCAGGTGGTAGCATCGTAAGCGTCGAATGGTGTGGTACCGCAACCAACAAAAGCGTTTAGTGGATCTGCGAGCAAGTCGGAATCGCCGAGGGCACCGCCCAAAATGTCGGACCAAGAGGTCCAGACGCTAGCGCCGAGGCCACGAACAAAGGTACCAGAAGAAAGAGTTGGAATGAAGTCCGCAGTAACGACTTCCGCGGCGATGGTACGGAGATCGGACAAGCGGGTGAGATCGCGAGTAAGTTTGATTTTGCTGTTGGCGCAGGTGGCGCCAGTGGCGCAGTCGGTGTCGGCGACGCAGGATTCTGCGGTGAAGGCAGAACCGTCGGAACAGAGCGCGACATCGGTAATATTTATAGCGAAGGAAATGTTGGCGACTAGCTGGTCGTAGATGGCGATAGTCTCTTCGCTAGCGCCTTCGTTGTAGGATATGACATAAATGTTTGGGTAGAGGGCGGTGCCGCTTTCATTCACGGCGGCGACATAAGTTGTGCGGCCGTCAACTACTGCCTGGAAGCCGTCGACCGTGGCGACTGTTGGATCGCCAGCAAAACCTTGGGCGGTGTACCAGGCTAGCGGGCTGAGGTAGCCGGAATTGGTGACGACGCGATAGCCAATGGCGTCGCCCGTGCCGACGCTGGCAACCTCAAACAAGTATTCCTGGAGAATATTGTCCGTAGCGGAGTAATCGTAAACATCGACCACGGTGAGAGCTGGGTAGTCGTCGGTAGTGTCATTCGCAGCGCCAGTGTCGCGGCAGTAGTAGTCCGAGAAGTTCAGGTCGCTATCGCTCCAGGGGAAGCTAGTGGTACGAATGTCTGGCCAGGCGTTTTCACAGAGGAAAGCGATGATTGGATCTGTGCCAGCGACTTCGCTGCCTTCGGAAGTACCGAGGGTGTCGACGGTGATAGTGGCTGTAGCGATGACATTGGCGTCACCATTTTTGCCAACGGCCTCGACCACGGCGGTATCTAAAGTGTCGGCGTCACTACTGCCAGTGACGGTAACGATGGTGGCGCTCATGTCTTCCGTCCATGACCAGTCCCAGGCGTAGGCGGTGGAAAGTGATTCGATAGGCTCGCTCGTGGTGCCGTTCCAGGCGTAGGCGGTGGCGGTGAAGGTATGGGTTTCTGTAGCTTGCGAGAAATATTCTGGGCTGTCGGTATCGCCGTCCGTAACGACAACGCTGTCTAAGGTACAAATGTCTGAACCGGTAGTGAAGTTTTGCCAAACAAAGCCAGTGGAGTCGTACATGGCGACATCGTCGACGGAATGCACACCTGGGCGAGAAGTGTCTGCTGTATTGCTGTCGGTAATAACTTCTAGGGTGTAGTCGGCATTAGCCTGGAGTGGAATGTCGTAGTGCATGACGACTTTGTAGCTGATGGCGCCGAAGCTATCGGTGACGGCTTCTTGCGAGTAGGAGGCGACCGGAACGACACAGTCACCAGTAGCTGCTTCCGCAACGCGACCGGTGAACAACTGGCGCACACTAAGCCAACCACGGGAATACCAAGCGAGGTGTCTGGTGGCCGCCATGGCGAGACTGGTGTGATCTGCTGGGCAGACGCCGTCTGCAGTACTTGCTAAGTCGAGCTTGGCGAACATTAGAGGTTGAGCTGTGGCACCATTGACGCCAGCGGTTTCAAAGGTAGAAAGATCCATTTCTGAGGTGAAGAGTCCGTAGATTTCCGCGTTACGGCACTCGGCACCACCGTTTGGATAAAGCGTGACGGTGGGCCTGTCCATACAGCAATTGTTGATGCCGACGCCGATGGTGGTTGGCGCAGAACAGTCGCTATCTTGCAAGGCGGAACAGATAAGGGTGTAGGTGGTAGGTGTGAGTTCTGTGGAAATGCCAGACACTGGTTCGGTCACGAACATGGAGGCAATAGCCATGTTGGTGTCTATGTCGACTTCCTGAGCGGCATGAAGATCTATCTCGGCCAGCTGCGTGTCGTCGACATTGCCGTCGCCTATGGCAGCTTCACAGGTTAAATACTCGCCAGTACCAACCGTGCCGTCGCCGCAGAATGATGGTGTGATATAGGTTGTTGAAGAGCCAATGAAGGTGCAGTCTGCCGAGCAGTCTTCGCCGCCGTCGCAATCCTCACCAGCGCCGCTTGAGCCGCCGCGATCAGTGGCGCCGTTGCCGCAGAGTGGAGCCCAGTAAGCACCGCCGTTCATACCTTCACGGAGACAGGTGGCTGAACAGCCGTCGCCGCTGATGCTTTCGCCGTCGTCGCAGGTTTCGTAGGGATCAGTCACGCGGCCGTCGCCACACCAGGCGCTGCCAATACTGGCCATGCTCGGCGTACCTTCACTTAAACAGATGGAGGAGCAACCATCGCCGTTAGCCACATTGCCGTCGTCGCAGTCTTCCCCACCAAGAGCGGCGTCATAAGCAATGTCGCTATTGCCGCAGGTGGCACGGACGGAACGAGAGCCTTCGTTCAAACAAACAGCCGAACAGCCATCGCCATCTACGGTGTTGCCGTCATCGCAGTCTTCGCCAGAACCGTCGGCTGTATCGCGATCAAGGTGGCCATCGCCGCAGAGGGCGAGCCAGGCTGTACCACCGTTAGCACCTTCACGTAAACAAGAGGATGAGCAACCATCGCCCGAAGCAGTAGCGCCGTCTTCGCATTCTTCGCCGTGAGTGGTGTCGATTAGGCCATCACCACAAATGGCGGAGTAAGCTTGGCTGCCGCCTGGTGTACAAAGTGAAGTACAACCAGCCGCAATGGCTAGTTTGTCAGTATCGACTTGGCTGCTTGGCAACCAGCTAGCAACATCAAGCGAGCTGCTGGCGCCGTTGTCGGTCCAGCTATCAAAGCTCCAGTTGTAGCCAGTAGTGGCCAACAATTCGCCAGAGGTTGAACAAGCGTCAGGGACGCCGTAAGCGGAGACGGTAAAGTTTTCTCGTTCGCCGACCTGGCTGGCAACAGCGTTGTCTGGAGTAACGGCTAGGCGGTTAACGGCGCAAACATCGGTGCCTGTTTTAACGCCGAAAATCCAGGAATAGTCGCCGCTGTAATTGGTTCTCGTTAAGGCAACGCCGCTTGGGGTAGCTACGCTGCCATCAATAACTACGCGGTAGAAAGTGCCAGGAGTGAGGCTGGTGCTGGCGGCCAAGTTAAGGTCAACCTGTTGGCAGTGCGTGGAGTCGACGCTGTCACAAGCGGCGGCAACGACTGTTACTGCGGTGTACTCGTCGCTCACGCCGACATTACAAAGTTCATTTTGGCAAGTATATATTTTAACCGCACCCGGAGAGACGAGGGTAGTTGCGTCCATGGCCGTATTAAAGCTGGCACCAATCAAGCCGTTGCGGCAGGCGCCGTCACAACTTGGCCAGTAGTCCGCGACATAAGGATCTGTAAAGTTGATGGTGAGGACGGCGTTACCGCTCACATTGCTGGCTGTCTCCTCCGCCGTAACATCCGTTGTACCTTCGGCGTTGGCTTGGACGAGTGTGCAGCTAGAACTGCCGCTCAAACATTGCTCGCCGTCGGAGGTGAGGCTGGCAATGCTGTCGTCGACGGACCAGTCGTAAACATAGCTGGTGGCGTCGAGCACAATGCAATCATCGCTCGGCAAAGCGTTGAAGGTGTCAGTATTGCCCTCGGCAGCAATGGTAGAAGTGGCAGGCGCCACGGAAACATTATTCACAGCGCAGGCGGCACCAGTGCTAGAAACTGTGAAGTGCCAGGAATAGTCCGCGGCCATAGCGATACCGCCAGGTGAAGAAATAGCGGCTGTGCTAACCGTAACGAGGTAACTGGCACCATTTGAAAAAGGCGTATTTGGTACCCAGGTGAAGGCTGTTGAAACGGTAGATGAAGAAACAGAGAGAATACCGGCGGCGGTGATGTCCGTGGTAGCTGAACAGGTGGCGCTGCTACATAAGCCGACGGTAACAGCGTCGTCGATGGTGCCTTCGTTCATTAGCTCTGTAAACTCGGCGTAAACGACGGCTTGTGGGCAGACACTTGAGGTGAAGATAGAGCTTGGTACGGCGCTGATGGTACCGCCGGAAGCCAAATCACATTCGGAAACTATAGCTGGCGTGGTAGGAATTGTACCAGTTGAGAAATACCACTGATAGGCAGAAGGACCTGGTGGGATGGTAGTAGTTGCGGAGTCGCCGAATGTAAAGTTGAGAGTATTACTGGTAACACCAGATGCTGAGGTAACTTGAACCGGGCCAGAAGTGGCGCCAGTTGGGGCGGTAACGGTAATGGTGGTGTTGTTCCAGGCGCCAGTTAGCGTAGCCGGAATGGAGTCCCAAAAATCGACGGAGCCAGTGGCTGAGCCGAGACTACCAGTAATCGTTACCGTGTCGCCAGCGGCGCCAGTGCTTGGTGAAATGGAACAAATACCAGGACTAGGTGCGTCTGAGGTGATGGTAAAATCGGTCGAGGCTGAAGTAGCGGTACTTTGCGCAACAAGGAAAACTGAGAAGCGGTCGCTTGGTTCTACGGTGTCGCCGTTCTGGTAGTTGGCTGGGACGATGACAATGACTTGGGTGTCCGACCAGTAGTCAGAACAGGCGGTTGGGAATTCGACACTGGCGAGGGCGCGATAACCGGAGTCCTTATTCTCAAAGTAAACTGCGCCAATGTCCGCGCCGAAGTTGCTGCCGGTAAGTGTAATGTAGTCGCCGATAGCAGCGGAGGCTGGATTGATGCTGGCGATGATTGGGATGGTGGTGACGGCCGTGGCTAGGTTGTAAAGAATGGTATTTGAGGCAACGCCATCAACGGTGACGCCGACTTGGTAACTACCGTTGCGAGCCGACGGGGCTGTAACCTGAATGGAGGTGTCCGACCAGCCGCTGTATGAACCGGCGGGATTGGTGCCAAAGCTGACGGTAGAGGTGCTTTGCGTGTCGCCGAAGTCGAGACCCGACAAAACTACAGCATCAGTTGGCGCACCGCTGGTTGGCAATAATGAACAGAGTTTTGGATGGATAACATCGTTGACCACGAAGTCGTCGAAGATTTCGCCGTAATCGTCACCACTTGAGTCGCTAAGCGGAATAGTGGCGGCTGTGGTAACGGTGATTGGGCCAGTTACGGCACCGAAGGGCACCATGACGACCAAGCCAGTTGTAGACCAAGTAGCGCAGGAAGGTGTGAGGGCAACAACTGTGCCGCCGTCGGCAGCAGTAAAGGTAACGGTGCCAGGCGTACTACCAAAACCGATACCGCTGATGGTAACGAAGGTGCCAACGGCGCCGCTCAGTGGTGAGATGTCGGTGATTTCTGGCAGTGATGTACAGACACTATCAACGCAGCTGTAGCTTGGGCCACAGTCGGCGTCCGTAGTACAGGAGGACTCGCTACACGCACCGCAATAATCGGCGCTGGTGCTATCGCCGCCGCAGTCAATACCGGTTTCGCCATGATCGGAACTCACGGTACCGTCAAAACACCAGGGGCCACGGGCGGTGACATGAATGGTGTCGCTGCTCGTGTTGCCGGCGATGTCTGTAACCGTAGTTGCCAGTTGGTAGCTGGTGCCGTTTTCAAGGGCGGTGGTATCCCAAGCTGTTTCTATGGTGGTGTCAGAAAGGTCGTCGCCGCTGGCACCAACGGAGTCGAACTGGATATCTTCCGCACTGAATGTGGCGTCGGCGACTTCGCTGTCATCGGTCGCATGGACTTGGACGAGGGCGGAGGAACCAGACTCGACACTACCGCTCGGCACGGTAATGACGGCGGTTGGATCTTCTGTATCGACAAGATTGCCAGAGGTAAAGGATGAGGTACAGCTGGTGGTGGTACAGACAAGAGTTGCGCCACCGCTACTTTTGACACTTTCGGAAACTGTAACGGTGAATGGGGTGTCGGCGTCAAAACAGAAACGATCTTCATTAGGCGACGGACAAGCGGCGTTCGGGCGGAAGCTGGCGGTGTTGCCACTCGCGGTGATTGTACCGCTAACCACTTCCCCACTCGTGGCGTTAGTAACGACGAGGTTGCCGGCGAGGGTGGTGGCGTCAAGATTTTTGGAGAAGGTGACTCGGAGAAGAATGTTGCGGATAGCGACTGGACCGTCGGGTGAGTAATCCGTAACGGTAAATGATGAGGTGCTGCTACTGCCGCCGAATCCCCCACCGCTGCCGTCACTGCTGCCGTTACCGCCGCCGGCACCTGTGGCACCGAGCAAGGCGGAGATAACAAAACTGGCGATAGCGAATGATAAGAGGATAATTGCTAAGCCGATGGTACCGCTGATTAAAATCTTTTTGGCGCGAGTTAGCTTATCCTCGTTGCCAGCGGCCGTCATCCACATAAACCCGCCGTACAACACAATGAGTACTGAGAGTACGCCGAGGACGCCAATAACAACGCGAATAATGCGGGCGATGATGACTTTTGGATCTTCCGCACTGAGGCCAGTAGCTGCGCCGACATCTACCAAGCTGTCAGTAACTTGGGCTAGCAAGTGTGGTGCGTGCAAAAATATGCCAGTCGCAATAAGGGCGAGGACTGAAGGCAGGACATATTTAAGGCGGAACAAGCGCATAGCTGTAAACTAAGGAGTGACGGGTAAGAGGTCGCAAGTAGCAGACTGGGCGTTACCGTTGCAGCAAGATGGACTGGTTGGGGTGACGGCACAATCAACACCAGATGCGTCAGGACCGTTGGCTGGGCTGTAGCAATTTTGATACTGATTCTGAATACCTTGCTCCACCAACGCGGCGTAGAGATAGGTGCGACCGTCGACCGAGGCTAGGAAGGTACCGTGGCCAATGGTGGTTTGCGTGTGCACGGCGACTTGCTCTGCTGGGTCAATTACTTCGGCACCGAGTTCGTCGATGCTGACGCTGCGCGGCAAGAACCACATTTCATGACTGCCGCCCGTTGCCGTTTCTTTATTACTCATGGAGATGTTACTGCTCGTTAAAGTGAGAGTGCGCATTATGTCTAAGAAGGTGATGACGACTGGCTGATCGAGTGCTTGGTCCTCGCCGAGAATGTTTGGTGAGATGGTGGAGATAACTGGGCCGTCCATATTTATGTCGCCCGAGGTGGAGAACGACCAGTCAGGGAAGTCGTCGCCAGCTGTGCCATCGTTGTTGCCGTCTAAACTGTTGGCGGCGGCGTCGGTTACACCGTCGTAAGGGAAGCTGTCCGCTTGTGGTGGGCTGGCAGTAGTGGTAGCGGCGGCGATGCGCAGTGTTATGTCATCATTAGCTGGCAAGCAGTAAATGGTTTCGCCACAGGAGTTGGTGCCGCAAGCGTCGGTGGAAGTATAGGTGACTGTTTTGTAACCGTTGCTGATTTCGTAGGTGCCGGCCTGAGCGGTGCCAGAGGTGCCGCTGATTGTTTGGATATTTTGGAAGCCGCTCGTGGCTGTACGGGTACCTGTTGATGAGGTTGGATCCATGGCTTCGCTAAAGGTGGCCTCCACTGAAATGTTACGGTCGAAGGTTTGGCTTTGCGCTGGCACGACGGAGACGACATGCGGTGGAGTGAGGTCGATAGTGGTGCCGACGGTGAAGGACCAAACATAGCCGCTCGAGTAAACACCGGTGAAGGCGTCCTGCAAAGCGGCGGTTTTGATGTCAGTTTTGAGTTCGACTGAATATAGGGTGTCGGCAGTAGCGGAGCCGAGGTAGCCTTGTGGCGCGAAGGTGAAAGTCTTGAGGTCGTCCGTAAAGTAGACATCAACATCGGTTATGATTTCCTCAAGGCCGGTGTCGGGGTTGATTGAGGAGATGGCAACTAGAGTGCTATCAATTAGCGTGCCGGTCGCGACATCGTCAGAAACATCTGTGCCGGTACCGCTCGTGTCATAGTCGAGAATAAAGGAAGCGATGTCCATTGGTTCAGCAAAGGTAACCATGATGTGAGTGTTGCGGGCGATATCGGTAGCGTTGCGTTCTGGGTAATGGTCGCGGAGAATGCCAGCACCAAGCGAACCAGACAAGGCTTCGACAGAAACTACGCCGTTGTCCGTACTGCTGCCACCACCGCTTGAGCCAGCGCCAAGAGCGTTCAAGATGAAGGTGGCGATACCGTAAGCGGTGAGCACGATGATGATGCCGACGGTGGCGTTGATGAGAATCTTTTGGGCTTTTTTGACGCGGTCTTCGTTGCCGGCGGCGGTCATCCAGAGAAAGCCGGAGTAAATGATGAGGATGAGGAAAATGACACCAAGAAAGCCGAGCACAACCGAGATGATGGTACCGATGATGACCAAGAGATCTGTGCTAGCCAGACCAGCTGTGGTACCGACATCGGCCATGGTGGAAGTTGAGTCAGCTTGAGCTAGAGCTGCGACTGGATGAGCGACCACAAAGGCCGCCAGAATGGCAGCGGAAGCGGTAAATGTTAAAACTCGCTTGAGCAAAGATGAATAGACCACAGGAAAAATGCAAACTGCAGAACCAATGGTTACAGTATACAACATTTTCCGACTGCGTACGACCTAGCCTGTGGAGAAGATTTTAGCGATGGCGGATTTTAATTCTTGCAGGCCTGTTTTAGCTACGGCGGAAACGACGAGCGCGGACTTACCGAGTATTTTTTTTAGGGTGGCTAGCTTTTTTACGGCGTCGATTTTATTGTAGATAATTAAGCGAGGGTGAGTTTGGATATTCAGTTGCGTAAGCACATCTTCGACAACCGCAGTTTTGGCGACATATTTAGGATCGGCAACATCGACGACTTGCAGTAAGAGGTCAGCGTTGGCAGCTTCGGAGAGCGTGCTGTGAAAAGCGCGAATGAGTTGCGGCGGCAGGCCGGCAATGAAGCCGATGGTGTCCGAGAGTAAAATGGTCTCGTTTAATTCTGGAATGTAAACATCGGCGACGCGAGTGTCGAGAGTGGCGAAGAGTTTATCTGCCGCGTATTCCTGACGCTTGCCGAGGGCGTTTAAGAGCGAGGTCTTGCCGGCGTTCGTGTAGCCAACGAGAGCTACAGTTTTCTTTTCTTGGCGACGGCGATGCTGTTGATGCTGATCGCGGACGCTTTGGCATTTCTCGAGCTTTTGTAAAATCTGCTTCTCTTGCTCGCGGAGGTGGCGTTTCATAGCTTCTGTGTTGCCTTCCCCACTACCGCCGACGGTACCTCTGCCACCGCGCTGACGGCCGAGTTCGGCACCCATGTTGAAAATACGCGGGCCCATGTGGCGCAAACGGGCCAGCTCGATTTCGAGTTTGGCTTCGGCTGTTTTGGCGTGCTTGTCGAAGATATTAAGAATGAGGTCGATGCGATCCCAGACTTGGATTTTGGCGCCGCGCAAGAGTTCTTCGAGGTTAAAAATTTGTTGCGGCTTCAAGACTTCGTTGATAATCAAAAGATCGGCGCCGAGAAGTTTTCCCTCCGCCACAATTTCTTCCACCTTGCCGCTGCCGATGTAAGTGCGATTATCCGGCTTGGCACGGCGTTGCACAGTTTTGACAACAGCCACTCCGCCGTAAGTCTTCGTCAATTCCTCAAGCTCGGCCAAGCGCTCTAAAGCCTCGGCCTTAGGCACGGTATAATGAACAAGGTCGGCGAGGATGGCGCGGCGGAGTGTAGGCATATTAATGACTTCCTAAGCCTTTGATTTCCTTGGCAATAGAGAAGATAAACTCTAAATCTTTAACTGAATATTGAGACTCTACGGCCGACATGGTTCCGATATGTAGACGATTACGCAAAACTCTTGTTCTATCAACATCTTTATAAATACGATCATTGATTATGCCGTGTTCCCGACACAGGCTATTGATATCGGCTAAATTGAGTTTTGACAGTTTGATTTGCTCACTACTAACTACATCCGAACCTAATACTATTCTTTCTGTATTATTTATCTTATAAATTTCTTTAGAAATCTTAAATTTGATTATTTCCCTGATTAGCTTGTCTGCAGAAACGTTTTCCCTTAACAGCCACAACAGTAGTGCTTCGATGATAGAAGCTGTATAAATGATAACTGTCTTCCTAAAACTACTTCTAGAGACTGAATTATATTCAGGTGAATCTGCTAGAGAAACCAAGTCTAGTAAATGTGCGAAAGTCACATCTAGATTCTCCCGTAAAACTAGATCATCAATAAATATAAAATTTGAAGCTGTTGTCATAAGTAGCTTAGCCTAGGCATCTTGCAACATTCCGGCTAGAGATGGATATCCTTTCTCGATGAGGAAATCACCGAGTTTTTTGTTTGCATCTGCACCAAAATCAGTGTCATATTTTTTACCAATGACGCTAACTTTGGTGTCAAACCTATAAATCAATGGTCGATCCTTTTGAATCTTCTTTTTCATATATTCAACTATAGCAAAACGAAATTAACCCTTCAACACCTTATCCACCATCTGTTTAATGCGAGAACCGTCGGCCAGGTCTTTGAGTTTGCCCATGAGAGTACCCATGGCTTTGCCGAGATCTTCGACTTTAGTTATGCCGAGTGCGGCGAGTTCGGCGCGGACTTTGGCTTCGAGTTCGCCGTCGGTGATTTGGGCTGGGAGGTACTTTTCGAGGATAGCGATTTCACGGCGGGCGGCGTCGGCTAGGTCAGAACGAGCGGCGGCGATAAAGGACTCGAGGCCATCCTTGAGTTTTTTGAGGTCGCTTTTAATGACGGCCATGACATCGGCGTCGGCAATTTCTTGCGTCGCCACAGTACCAGCCTCAATCATCTTGTTTTTGATGCTTGAGATGAGCATACGAACGGTGTCGAGTGTGGCGCTGTCGTGGGCTTTCATGGCGGACTTCATGTCTTCGCGGATTTGGGCGTAGAGAGGCATAAATAAAATTAAGGTTGGTAGTTAGTAGTTGGTAGTCGGTAGCTTACGGATATTCTACCATAACGCAAAACAGAGCCTAGGCTCTGTTTTGATGGATTGTTTATTGACGACGGCGGGATTGTTGCATGTCTTCTTCCTTTACCTTGCCAGTTTTGAGCAAGTATTCGCGTTTAGCGCCCATTTCGAGACGGCGAATGGCGCTGCCATGTTTACGGGTTTTGCTTGGGGCTTTGGCGTGGTAGCGGCTAGCGCGCACGGTCAAAACCTTACCGCTTTGCTGAATGCGACGAGAAAAGCGACGGAAAACCGCCTCAAAACTTTCGCCTTTTTTGCGTTTTACTTCAATTGTAGCCATGAATTTACCTTCCTTTCTATTGTTGGATGGGTGGATAGTAGCTTATTGGGCTGGTTTGGTCAATTTTAGTGCCGGCCGAAGAGCTTGCGCTTCTTTTGGATTGGGGCAATTGGCTTGGGGGCTGGAGCCTTTTTGACTTCCGGGGCGACTGGGACGATGCCGGCTTCTAGATTTTCTGCGGCAATGGCTGTCTTTTCTACCAGCGAGAGCTTGTTCTTGGCGACCACACGGCGAGCTAGGAGGCCGACTACTTTTTCAACATCGACTATTTCTTGCGCGCCGGAGTCCATATCGCGAACAATGATGGTACCGTCGAGCACCTCCTTTTGGCCGAGGATAAGGGCCATCTTGGCCTTAAGCTTGTCCGCCACCTCGAGCTGAGCTTTGAGTGAGCCTTTACCAAAGGCTTCGGCACAGCTCATACCGCCAACGCGGATTTTTTCAAAGACTGCCAAACCTTTGCGGCGAGCGGCTTCTCCCAACTGACAGAAGAAAATGTCCACGCGTCGTTCCTCCGCGAGCTGGAAAACGCCAGACTGTTTCATGGCAAGAATGGTCCTGTCGACGCCCAAACCGGCACCCATGGCGCCAGTGTTTTCGCGACCACCAAGCATTGGTACCAAGCCGTCGTAACGACCGCCGCCACCAAGAGCTAGGCCTTTCATTTCTTCATTTTTTGGGTTCTGCATGTACACCTCGAAAATGCTGTGAGTGTAATAGTCGAGACCACGAACCAAGTGTGGATCAAGAACATAAGGCACCTCTGCTTCGTCGAGATATTCAAGTGCCTTCATGAAGTGAGCTTTACTTTCAGCGTCGAGGTAGTCAATGATTTGTGGAGCGCCAGCTTTTAGCTCTGCCATGCCTGGCTCTTTTGAGTCGAGCAAACGGAGAGGATTTTTTAGCATGCGCTTTTTGTCGAGCTCTGACAATTTATTTTTGTGCTGCTTAAAGTAGCCGAGCAGCTCGCTGATGTAGTCCTTGCGGGAAGCTGGCGTGCCAAGCGAATTGACATGGAGGATTACCTCAACGCCAAGCTCGCGGTAAAAACGGTGGGTCATGAGCATGATTTGGGCGTCGATGATTGGGTCAATAGAACCAAGTGCTTCGAGACCAAACTGTTGGAGTTGACGATAGCGACCAAATTGTGGACGGTCGTGACGAAAGAATTGTTCAAAGTACCAAAGTTTTACTGGTTGTGGCTGGTTTACCATGCCGTGTTCAATGTAGGCGCGAGCAACTTGAGCGGTACCTTCTGGGCGCATGGCAACCCTGTCACCACCTGGATCCTCGAACGAATACATTTCTTTTTGGACGACATCGCTTTCTTTGCCGGCACTGCGCTCGAATAAGGAGGCGAACTCTAGGACTGGCAAACGAATACGGTTAAAGCTGTAGGATTTTGTAAGGCTCGAGGCAACGCTTTCGACGCGGTCCCAGAACCATTGTTCATCTGGCAAGACATCGCGGAAACCACGAACGAGTTCTGGAGTCTTGCTCTTCTTTTTAGTTTCGGCAGGTGCGGCTACTGGAACAGCTGGTTTATTGGTTGGCATAACAGAATCAGTTAGAAGTTATAGGTAGGAGCTGCGAAAGTGCCGAGTCTGCTTAGTGGAAAGCCACGAATCCAGACGCGACCAATGAGGTTTTCAAATGGGATGGTGCCGATCATGCGGGAGTCGAGGCTGGCGCCACGGTTGTCGCCCATAACGAAGTACTGACCATCTGGGACGACAACTTTTTGTGGGTTGCCGGTTATTTGTGTTTCGTATTCTTCGGTCAGGAGAATGCCGTTTGGATAGTCCGCATTGCTAATGGTAACTTTGCCATCTTTAATTTCTACTGTTTCGCCAGGTAAGCCAATGATGCGCTTGATGTAGTATTGACTACTCTCTTCTATGGCCCCGGTCGCTGTATGCTGCGGTGGATGGAAAACGACGACTTCGCCGCGAACTGGAGCGCGGAGGCGGAAGGACATTTCGTCGACAATGAGGTATTCCTTGTCGTGGAAGGTTGGGTCCATGCTGGCACCTTTGACAACGAACGGCTGAATGAGGAAATAGCGGACGACGAAGATGATGGCAACGGCGATGATGACGATTTTACCGATCTCGATGAGAAAGCCAATAACCGGGCCGAATCGCTTACCAGTATTCCCTACCTTCACTTCACCCTTGGACTCAGGTATAAGCTCATTCATAAGGCAAATATGCAAAAATTACTTGTAGTATAGCACAAAATACGGAAAAATCAAGTAGCTGCTATTCGAACGAAATGCCTAGATCTCGACAGATTTTCTTAGCTAAAAAAATGTGAACCTCGGAATGGCGCGGGACAGCTGAGGTCTGCTGCGTGACCGAGTTCACAAACACGCTATGATTGCCACCTTCTCGGATCAATACACAGCCGTGAATTCTGAGTATCTTCAACAACGCAACACGCTTCACACAGCCACAGCTAAACGATGTCTCACTGCTCGACCGCGTGGTCGTTCTTTTTTTACTTAGTCTCCAGCTTCTAACGCAACGATTTTGTTAATTGCCTGTTCGGGCGTGAGATAATTAATAGCCTTGCGTGGTCGTTGGTTTAGCTGACGTT
>JAGVNL010000015.1 GCA_020053275.1 bacterium | reverse complement strand
GGCATCCTTTAGGCATACGGGGCAAATTATGTCCCGAAAGGCTTGTCGCCGCTACCTCAATGATTACAGGGTGGTGCTATGTGGTTTGAACTCACCGACGCCACCAGCCTTCTTGACGGACACGCGAGGAAACCATACACTCACCCCTCATCATCGAACCAAAAACATGTCGCTCTTGCCACACGAACAATTTCTCGCTTTTCTCAGCCGCGCTGAACGGCCAGTCATTCTATTGCCAGAAGTTGCCACCGCGGACGACTTCGCCACAGCTTTCGGTTTGTGCGCACTGCTCTCAAAACTCGGCAAAGCAACGGAAATAATTTGCGCTGGCGGCAGCACCCCAAAAAGTCTCGGCTTTCTCTCAGGTACAACTCCAGTTCACGGCGACCTCCAAAACATCCGCTCCCTCACCATCAATGTAAATGTCAGCAAAGCCAAGGTCGACGAACTCTCATACACAGTAGTTGGCGAGACACTTCGCATTCACCTCACCCCAAAAAGCGGCGAGTGGAAAGCGGAAGATGTCGCCGTCGCCACCGCCAGCTACAAGTACGATTTAATTATTACCATTGGCGTCGCCGACCTGGCTGCCTTGGGTCCCATCGGCAAGCAATACGCCGATTTTATTTTTGCTATTCCCGTCATCAACCTCGACCACAACACAGCCAACGACCACTTCGGCGCCCTCAACATAGTGGATGTCTCAGCCGTAGCCAGCGGTGAAGTTGCCTTCGCCCTCATGTCCCGACTCGACGAATCCATCATCGACGCCGACATCGCTACCTGCTTCCTAACCGGCATGGTCGCGGCAACCAAGAGCTTCAAAACCCCAAATGTTACACCAAAAACCCTCAAAGCCGTTGGCCAACTCATGAACCTCGGTGCCCGTCGTGACGAAATTGTCGCCAAACTCTACCGCACTCGCAGCGTCGAAACTCTCCGTTTATGGGGCCGCGCTCTAGCTCGCCTCAAGGTCGACGCCACTCGTAGCCTAGTTTGGACGCTGCTCACTCACCAAGACTTCATCAATGCTGGCAGTAACGAAACCGCACTCGAAGACATCGTCGAGGAACTCTTGAATACCTCCCCTGACGCCAAAGTCGTCGCCATCTTCTACGAACAACCAAACGAAACCATCGCCGTCCAGCTTCACGCCGAACGCCCGCACGATGCTTTATCTCTGGGCCTCCCCTTCAAATCCTCCGGTACTCGCGAAGTCGCCCGCCTCACCCTCAACTCCACAAATCTCATCGCTGCCGAAAAAGCAGTCATCACTCACCTGCAAAAAGAATTAGCAAAGTAGTGAATACGCTCAACATATACACTACTTATCCACATTCCAGTTATCAGGTACAATTCAACCATGCCAAATATTTTTACCACTAGCTATGTTGACCCCGACCTAGACGGAGTAGCCTGCACCATCGCCTACGCCGAATTTTTAAACGCAACCGGCAAAACAGCTGACGCTTGTTTAATGGGCAAACCAACAGTCGAGGCTAAATTCGTTTTAACAAAACTCACCATCCCTCACCCGATTATTAGAACCAATTTTGAACCAGACGAGTCTCTAATCCTCCTCGACGCTAGCGAACCTATTCATTTCGAAAATCACTTAACACTCGAGCAGGTAATCGAAGTCATCGATCATCGCAAGGTCAACGAAGCTGCCAAATTCACGAATGCCAAAATCCAAATCGAAATGGTCGGCGCCGCCGCTACATTAGTCGCTGAAAAATTTCTTCAACAATCAATTACACCAAGCACAAAATCAGCCCAAATACTCCAAGCGGCCATTATTTCCAATACCCAAAACTTTCAAGCTACAACCACTACTGACCGCGACAATACCATCGTGAAGTGGTTAGCCAATATCGCGCCCCTACCAGCCGACTTCACTCATGAAATGTTCGCCGCTAAATCAGATTTTTCAGCCAATAAGCTGCAAACTACAATGGATACCGAAACTGGTATTTTCGAAATAGCTGGCCAGCGTCTTGGTCTTGTCCAGCTGGAAATGGTTGGCTCCTAAGCATTGATCAATACTCGCCAAAACGAGATACTAACCATACTCAATCAACTCCAAACTCAAAATAACCTCAACCTAATCTTCCTTTCAATCCTCGACATCGAAGCTAAACAAAATCATTTCATTACCACCGACGCCACAGTGCAAGCTCTTCTTACCGCCACCCTCAACATCAACTTCGAAAACAATCACGCCCTCCGTCAAGGCATCATCATGCGCAAAGAAATCATTCCACTCCTCAAAGCTACAATGGAAAAACCATAGCCAAATTTTGTGCTATAATACCCGCATGTCCGAAGACCTCCTTTTGCGTTATGCCAAACAGTCCTACTCGCTCGGCAACCGTGCGCGCGACTTTTTGTTACGCGACCCCCGCTTTTCTTGGGCTAATAACTTGTTAGAACAAAATAAACGCAGCGACATTCTACTCGCTGGCGCTAGTTTGCGCGATGTACTGCTCGGCCACATGCCAACTCACCCTAGCATCACCATCCAAGGCATCAGCCCCAAAAATATTCGCCAAGCCCTCACCCCAACTGGCAACCTCGACCTCGAAGGCGGCGAGCACACAATGACCTACCGCCCCAAGTCAGCACCCAACAGCAATCTCTATATCCTGGTCGACACCCTCCCCCCAACTGATTTCACCATCGACACCCCGCTCTACAGCTTGCGTGAACAAGCCCTGCAAGACAATCAAAACGGCCTAGCGGATCTGCACGAACGGCTCATTCGCGTCCCCGGCTATCCTCTCCGTTCGTTCGCCGAAGATCCCTTACGCATGCTCCGTGCTCTTCGTCTCGCCGCCTCCCACAGCTTACATATTGCCGCCGAAACCTGGCACGCTTTGCAGTGCTCACTACCCCGCCTTAATAAAATTACCCGCAACGAAGCTGGCAAACCAGAGTTCACGCATCCTCGCCAAATAATCGGCAGCAGCTTCTTAGAAACTCTTTTGCATCACCCAACTTACGGCAGCTCACTCATTGGCGACAGCGGTTTTGGTCACCTCATTGCTCCCGAACTCTCACACGGCGCCTGGGCTAAAGGCGAAGCAGCCCTCAGCACCTTAACGCACAAAGACACCCTCGGTCACTTCAAACTTGCTGCCGTGAGCGCCGCCGCTATCGTCGCCGCCCTTTTCATGTACCACGAACGCAATTCTAAACTGGCTAGCGACTTCCTCAAAAAATTCCACCTCGGCCACCTCACAGGTATATCGCCTGCCACATCGGTCGCGACCGACGTGGCGTGGCTCCTCGCCAACCTGGATCACTTCCATACCCACGACCCAGCCAGCATGACGCCATCTGCCTTCGAAAAACACTTTGCATCCGAACGAGGCCGCAACCTTCTAGCTCTCATGCACTCCAAATTCATGAGCGACGGCAGCCATCACATCGCTCGCGAACGCCTCCACATCGCCCGCCGCCTCCTCAACTTACTGCCCTCCCCCCTACCTAAACTCCTCCGTGGCCGTGACCTCACAACCCTCGGCGTTCCTCCTGGCCCTTCCTACCGCACACTTCTCAAAAAAGTCCGTGACGGCCAACTTACCGGCCAACTAAAAAACCGCGACGACGCCCTGTCGTTTCTGCAATTACATGTCAGTCACCTATAAATAGTTTCTTCTTACCCTCTGGTTCCCCTAAATAATTATCTCTCTTCACTACCCTCTTACCAGTCTCAATCTCTAATTTCTTTCGAGCGTCACCAGCAATCTTGCCGCCCTGTTTTGCAGCTTTTTTATTCTCGGCCATTCCCTGAACATTGCGCACCTTAGCAATTTCAGAGGTCGACGCCTCACCCAACATCGAAAACAGCAGTTCCAAATCATCCATATGATCCCGCAGATTCTCTCGCTTCAAACCCTTAAACTTTTTGTATTCAGTCGGCGTCATCCCAAAAGTCGCTTGCGAAATTTCCGCCGTCAAAATTGCATACTCTTTTTCTTCCTTCACTCCTCTGTTATCCCATTCGTCGACCAAATCCGCTCGCACCACCATTCCACGCATGCGCAGATCAATCCATTTATCAGAATAACCCTTTGCCTTATATGTCGCCCTCATCCTTTTCGCCGCCAACTCAGGGTCTTCAATCTCCTGGATCCTTTCATACCCAACCTTTGCCAACCATCTCTTAAATGGTTCAGCCTTTGGCGAGGGAATAGATTGGATAATGCGAAAAATACCTTCTGTATTAGCGCAATCGGTAATATATTGTTTGCCGTCTGACGCTGCCAACTTCAGTCCGTGACAAAATGTCACAACCTCATTTCCTTCCTCATTTAAACGCTGTTTGAGCTTTCTCCAGTATGCACCACCATCTGGACTATCGGTCAAAATAGTGCAGATATCCACAATTGAAAACCACCACTCTTTATTAAACAATGTTCGCCTCACCTCCTTGCCCTTAAAAATTGCAATCTTTTCACCACTATCTGACGCCGCCTTACGCATAAGCACGAAGATGAAGAATCGAACTTCTATTCTATCACAATCATATTACAACAAAAAATCCCCTACCGAAGTAGAGGATTTTTTGGTGGGCGGTAATGGGCTCGAACCATCGACCTTCACAATGTCAATGTGACGCTCTAACCAACTGAGCTAACCGCCCAAACATTTACAGTCAATTCTAGCGGTTTCAAACCGGTAGAATTATCCATCCAACAAACCCGTAGAAATGCTCCTTGCAGGCAAGATAATAGCTTTTTACCGCCCCAGTGTCAACGGCTTACCCTCTCGTTGCGATAACAACATGAAGAAAATCGACAACAAAATCAGAAGTGCAAACCATATTCCAGCCGACAAAAAGATGTCTCCGGCAGAACACCCAAAAATCGCCTTAGCTACATTTATTGGCCCAACTGCCCCACCCAAGCACAACACCGCCTTGCCCTCACTCATAATCAAACCAGTCGTTGCCGCTCCATAAGCCGCCGCTCCACTAGCCACAGTAAACAAACAACTGAACTGTGCTTTCTTGATTCGCAAAAACCTCGTCAGCGCCACCACCGCAAATAAAACTCCACCAATAATCCAAAATAAAATGAACCAAACCAGCGCCAAAACCCAAGTTAATTGCACAATTTCACCATGCATATTAGTAAAGGAGACCTGACGCTAAATACTCAATCACACCCGTTCCCATCGCCGCCAAAATCAAACACAACGCCACATTCTTCTGATCCTGCGAATGTGCCCTGACCCCCCATGTGTACATCACAATCGCCAGTACCACCAAAATAATCGTTACAAAAAACATATAATACTGCTTTACGAGACTAAGGACGCATTCAGTTGAGTCTAGTTTGGGTGCGTTGTTAGGAGAGCTCGTGAGACGGACTAGTCTCCGTCCGTCGAACGAGTCGACGCCACAACAAGCCCAAAATAGGCCAACTGAATGTGTCCGCCATAGGCCTGGATGGGTTCGAACCATCGACCGGCGAGGTATAAGCTCGCTGCTCTAACCACTGAGCTACAGGCCTTCAATTCTGCAAACTGCGCTAGAATGATACCTAAACTGGCAGTTTTTCACAACATATGCCATACTCTGGCCTATGATTAGCGTCGAACTAACAAATTCAGAGCCTGCTCGCCTCGATGTCACCCTAGCCGGCATCCTCCCCTACAGCCGCAGCCAGCTGCAAAAAGCCATTCTTGCCAAGGCTATTTTAGTCGACGCCGTACCGGCCACCAGAAACACCAGCGTCTCAATAAAAAATGTCGTCAGCTACGATCCGAACTACTTCATCGTCGGCGAGATCCCTCAAGGTACCATGCCAGTCCTCAGCATCATCTTTGAGAATGCGGACATTATTGTCGTCAACAAAGCTGCTGGCGTCCTTTCTCACCCTGCTCCTGGCAGCCACGAATTCACCCTCGCCGACGCCCTCAAAGTCTATTGTCCAACCATGGAACACGCTGGTGACGACGCTGCTCGTGCCGGCCTGGCTCACCGCCTTGACCGTGACGCCTCTGGCATTGTCGTTTCTGGCAAAACCCGCGACGCCTTCCTCTTCCTTAAAAAACAATTCGCCGAACGCCTAACCACCAAACACTACACCGTCCTCGTCCTTGGCAACATTGTGGAAGACCACGGCACAATTAACTTCCCAATCGCCCGTTCGACCACCCTAGGCCGCATGGCCGCCCGCCCCAACTCCCAAGAAGGCAAGGAAGCCATTACCCATTTTGATGTTATTGAACGCTTGGGCGGCCACGCCACCTTGCTCGATGTAGTCATCGAAACCGGCCGTACTCACCAAATTCGCGCGCACTTCTTCGCCCTACAGCACCCAGTCGTCGGCGACAAGCTATACATCCAAAAAGGTCAAAAACAAATCGACCTCGGCCGCCTTTTCCTCCACGCCCGCGAGCTCACCATCGAACTCCCGTCAGGTGAAACACAGACCTTCACCGCACCTCTTCCTGCCGAACTAGAAGCCATATTAGAAAAAATGCGCGCTAGCGGCCGCAAACACTAATCACCTTCTATGATCGTTTCAATTACTGGCCTCCCCGGTTCCGGCAAAACCACCGTCCGTAACGCCTTAGCCGAGCAACTCGGTTTCAAGCGCTATTCCATGGGCGATGTCTTCGGCAAGCTAGCCCTCAAGCACGGCCTGACCATTGGTGAGTTCAACACCTTCGCCATCGGCAAGCCTGAAATTGACCACGAAGTAGATAATTACCAAACCGAAATTGCCAGCAAAGAAGACAACTTCATCATCGACGGCCGCCTTTCCTGGCACTTCATTCCCCAGAGTTTCAAGGTCTTTCTGGATGTCGACCTAACCGAAGCCGCCAAACGCATCTTTGCCGCCATTCAAACCGACCGCGCCAGCCGCTCAGATGAGCCAAACTACTCCTCAGCCGCCGAAGTTGAGACCGCCATTCGGACCCGCCTAGCAGCGGACAACACTCGCTACCAAGCTTTATACGGCGTTGACTACCTGAACCACAGCAACTACGACCTAGTCATCGACACCACCAAAATCCCTGCAAATGAGGTGGTTTCCACCATTTTAGCAGCTTTGCCAAGGCCTTAAACCTTGACCTATCTCACCCTTTCCGTTACTATCTTGCCAGTTATTACTATCTATATGACCGAAGAAACAGTAGCAGCTCCCGTCGTCGCACCTATCACTATCCCAGAAATCAAGCCTGGCATGGTAGTCCGCGTCCACGAAAAAATTGAGGATACCAACGCCAAAGGTGAAAAGCGCAACCGCGTCCAGGTTTTTGAAGGCCTAGTCATGGGTGTCCGTGGTGCTGGTGCCAGCCGCAACTTCCGCGTCCGCAAAGTCACCGACGGCTTCGGCGTCGAGAAGATCTACCCAATCGCTTCACCAAATGTCACCAAGGTCGAAGTCATCAAGCAAATGCGTGTCCGCCGTGCCAAGCTATCCTTCATCAAGGACTTTGGTCGCCGCCTCAAGGAGGTCGTCACCCGCAAAGCCAAAGCTGTTTAATCTCTCCCCTAGCTATGGGGGAGTTAGGAGGGGGTTTTAAATCGGACCGAGCCATCGCTCAGCCCGATTTTTGTTATGGTGTCACCCTCGAGATTGGTTCTCCGGTTTCACAATTGACTAAACTGCCAGGAACCCTTCCGTAACAAGTACCCGATATTCCAGAAGTTGAAGAAGTAGTTACTAGGTCTGAATGCCCAACACAATCCAGACCGGTACTACTCGTAATCGCCTGACAACCACTCGCTGTCCCTTCCTGAGCTAAACCACACGGATCGCTTGTACACAAATCAGTAAAAATTCTTACTACATCAGAATTCATATAACTGGCATCGAGTTGCGCTCCGAAACCAGTAGTACCTGACATATCTTCAACTGTGTATGTATACTGAACCCAATCATATGAACGACAACTGCCACCACTACTACTGCCGCCGGAGGTAGTGTATGCCCGCATCTTTGTACAATCGAGGAATTCGCTACTACTGTGTCTTTCACTTCCCAAAGAGACACAAGCGGAAGTTGTAGCTAATAACCCTGAACTATCTAAAGCCTGTCCAGAACCAGAAATATATTCACAGTAAAACTTTTTACCTTCACCAGCAGCAGAAGATTCATCCGGTGCTTTATGCGCCGCACAGTTAGCCGCCGAAGCACTCTCAGGCGGTACTTCAGCACACAACTGGCAAGTCGCACTAGGCTTCCTCTCAACCGTTGGGTCAGTCACGGTACCAGTCGAAACATACGCACTCCCAGCCTGGCAAGCCCCGCCGCCGCTACACTGCGAATACTGACACGGGTCGCCTTTTTCCCATTGCCCAGCAATCACATTACCAGTCACAAACTCTGTAGAAGTCACCTCACCAGTATTGCCGCATTCCTTTGACTTAAAATCAGCCTTCTCTAGATCATCAATCCCAAAACCAACACTCGACAAGTATTCACAGGTACTGTTAGCGTCAAGTAATACCACCTCCTTAATCAAGGGGATGCGCAACTGCCGTAAATGCGTCAAACTCGGATCAAGTAAATTAGCCAACGCATAAGCCGACAATAACAGCACAAAACCAATTACCGCTTTGGTAATCCGCTCCTTCGCTTGCGTAATCGCCTTTGGATTGCCCCGAGCCAAAATATACTGCAACCCACCTATCATTATCATCACCACCGCCACGATCGCCATAAACGGCACCAACATCTGGTACACTGCACTAATATAGTCACCAATGCTATTAAACGACGACTCACCGTTTATAACCGTCATCACATTGAGCGCTGGTGGCTGCGCATAACAATGACCCATTTTAATCTTTCCTGGCCCATCGTCCGAACAATCGGCCACCAGGTCGTCCCACACATTACCATCTTTCTGCGTCTCACACTGTGTCTTGGTCCAACAAATATCACTTTCTGAAGGATACATCGCCTCGTTAGTAAAACAACCAATCAATTGCAAATCAGGGTCGGCGGATGTTGGCGTACACTTAGCCTGACAATCTGACGCCTTTTTTACATTACCCTTCGATACCGCGCCACCTGCTGGCGTCCCACAAAAACAATTACACGCCGCATTCGTCGCAGCTTGCGTTGAAAACGGTACCAAACCAGCCGCCAACATCACCGCCAAAATACCAACTACCATGCCAAGTCGACGCATAAACTACGGGTTAAAGGCTTGAACAATCTGCAGAAAAATATCAAACGGTATTGCACCCTCAATCTTTTCACCATTTATAAAGAAGGTTGGCGTTCCCTTTACTCCCGCCGCATAACCGTCAGCTAAATCTGCCTGTACCTCAGTCTGCGTAGCTGGATCATCTAAACAAATTTGATACTGAGGTATGTTAAGACCAATATCATTCGCTATCGCTAATAAACCCTCAACCGTCAAATCACCACGGGCAAAAATCTCATCATGAAACTCCCAAAACTTACCCTGCTGCTGCGCACAGTAACCAGCATAAGCCGCCATAGTTGCCCCGGGTCGCAACTCATCAAGCGGAAAGTCGCGATAAATATACCTTATCTTCTCTGGAAACTTTACAACCAAAGCGTGCATCACGAAACTCTCACTCTTAGTATACGGGCAACTAAAATCACCAAACTCTACAATCGTCAATGCCGCCGTAGCACTCCCCTTCATTGGGTCATCATCCGTCGCCAAGACGCCACTACCCTTTGCCTTCGCTGCTAAATCAGCAATCGCCGCCTCGGTGCTTGGTCGCGAAGACGCAAAAACCGTCTCGGCAGACAATGTCCCATTCTTAATACCGTTATAATAATGCAACACCTTCCAAGCAAATGCCCCAACTAGCGCCAACACAATCACGAAAATAATCGTCCCCGCCCATGGGAATGACTTTTTAACTGGCGTATTTACAGGTTCTACGGCAAATGAGTCTTCCATAGTTGATTACTCGCTATTATAACACATTTTACAACCCGAGCTTGCCCTACCTGTGCATTTCTGGTACCTTAGGTTCATTATGATCTTGAATATCATCGAAATCGTCCTCGCCATCCTCCTCACCACCGGCATCCTCTTACAAGCTCGCGGCTCTGGCCTCGGCGCAGCCTTTGGTGGCAATGGCAATGTTTACAGCACCCGCCGCGGTATCGAAAAGCGTTTACATATCGCCACCGTAATTATCGCCGTCGGCTTCTTCGCCGTCGCCCTCATCAACTCCCTCTACTAAAACCTTTACGAGCTTTGAGCCCTGTAAGAGCGAGCGACTATCGTGTCTGGCACTGTAACAGAACGAAGACGAGAGGGATGTCGCTTCTGTCGACCGAGGGACGCGCATTTTGAAGGCCGTCGATTCACCCCAATAATTAATCGACGAGCGTCAAAATGCCCGACAGAGAAAAGAAGTGACTCCCCGAGTCTCGCGTTCTGGTAGAGTGATGAATACGACGGTTGCGAGCGACCTTAACCCCAAAAACTATGCTGAATGACGCACGCGAGTTTTTCCGTCGTTTGTTTGCGAAAGGTGGCGCCGCTCGCTCACCTCTTCATTTAGCGCAACGCCAAGTCATGGCCATTCGCGGTAGCCGAGCCATTCCTAGCTTGGCTCAATGGCGTGAGCTGCCTCGTTATTTAACAACCACAGAAAAACGCTTGTTCGGCGGCGCCATAGCCGTTCTTGTCATTGCCGGCCTCTTGCTCGGCTACAAAATACTCTCCAACAATCAAACTCGCGTTCCAGCAGTTGGCGGTAGCTATACCGAAGGCCTCATTGGTACACCACAATTCCTCAATCCATTATACGCCGTCACGAGCGACACCGACACGGACCTAACTCGTCTAATTTTCAGCGGCCTCATGCGCTACTCCACAGTCTCAGGCACTATGGTCACTGATCTTGCCGAGTCCTACACCATCTCCCCAGACCAAAAAACTTACACCTTTATCCTCCGCAAAAACGCCACTTGGCACGACGGCGAACCAGTCACCGCCTCAGATGTCGTCTTCACTATTGAAGCCATTCAAAACCCCGACTACCACAGCCCACTTTCTGTTAGCTTTTCCGGCGTCACCGTAGTCGCCACGGACGACAACACCCTATCATTTACACTTTCCGAACCCTTCTCACCTTTTCTATCAACCCTCACCGTTGGCATCTTGCCAGCCCATATTTGGCAAGACATCGCTCCCTCGTCAGCTCTCTTAGCCCATGTAAATCGCACACCAATCGGTTCCGGTCCCTACATGTTCAAGAAAAATACCCAGGATCAAAAAGGTACCCTTCGCGACCTGTCACTGGCTCGTTATCCAAAATTCTACAATCAACCTCCCTACATTTCCGAACTCCATTTCAAATTCTACAATGACGCCGCTAGCCTGAGTGAAGCCCTAAAAAATCGTAATGTGGAAGGCGCAGGCTTTGTACCAACCGCCACCGTAAACGCACTTGCCGACACCAACCTCCAAATCCTTAGCGCTAAACTTTCTCAGTTTACTGCCCTCTTTCTCAACGACGCCCACACCAGTTTGCTGGCCGACAGCAACATCCGTAAAGCTCTCAACCTCGCCACGGATCGTGCTGCCATCCAAACTGTCGTCAACAATGGAGCTGCCATCACCTCACCAATACTCCCGGGTATGCCAGGCTACGACGCCACCACTGGTGCCACTGCCTATGATTTAGCCGCAGCTACAGTCCTACTTGACACCGCCGGCTACAAAATTACCGAAGGTAGTACCGTTCGTGCCAAAAGTGGCGTCAACCTGGCCCTTACCATAACCACCGTCGATGTCCCAGAATTAACCGCCGTAGCCGCAAAAATAAAAGAAATGTGGGCATTAGCTGGCGTCGAAATCACCATAATTGCCGTGGATCCTACCACTCTCCAAAACAATATTCTAAAAAATCGTGATTACGATATTCTGTTAACCGGTGAGCTTTACGGCGCCGATCAAGACCCCTACGCCTTCTGGCATTCCTCACAAATCGCCTACCCAGGCCTAAACCTCGCCCAATTCTCCAGTCGTAAAGCTGACGACGCTATTGAGGCCGCCCGTTCTACCAATGATTTAGCAGTCCACGCCACCTCATTTACCACCTTAGCTGGCCTCATCGCCGCTGAAACTCCAGCCATCTTCCTGTACCAACCAGAATATGCTTATGTCACCTCTCCCCGCATTTCTGGCATCACACTAGAAACAATAACCATTCCAGCCGATCGTTTTAGTGACATCAATCTGTGGTACATGAGAACTCACAAAGTATTCGGAAAATCCACCAAATAAGCTAAAAAAGTTGACGCAATCACCCAAAAATGGTATCTTTTGACCTTATCTGAACATGACAATAAAACCCTAGACCCTTCTCGTTTGAGACTAGTTTGGGTGCGGAGCAAACCAAGCTTCCGAGGCGTACTAGTTGAGTACGATGAGGAAGTTGGTGCAGCGACAAACCCAAAATAGGCCAAACGAGGAGGGTCTAGCTCGCGAGCGTGGCGGAATTGGTATACGCGCAGGTCTCAGAAGCCTGTGGTGGCAACACCTTGGGAGTTCGAGTCTCCCCGTTCGCACCACCGAGCTGAGCTTTCCTAGCTCAGCGAAGGTGAGGCCAGCTCAGCTGGTCCCGCCATAAAATAAAATGTGCTATACTAAACTCACCGAGTAGCCAACTGTTTCTTATCGAAATCTTCGATGATAAACAACTGTCCACTTCGGAGTCTAAACTCCACAGAAACACCCTTATCGTTCTTCGATAACCGTTATTTCTTATCTAAAATTATAAATTAGACAGTATCTCTATGGGTAACTTCAAACCCCGCGGTCCCAGACCGCCTAATTCAAACAATCGCCCACCAAGTGGCGGCGCCCCACATCCAGCCGGACCTCGTCCAGCTAGTGTTACGCCCCGTCCAGCTGGTAGTCGTCCACCATACCGTGGTGGTAATCAAGCCCGCAGCTCAAACCCCATGAGCAACCGCAGTGCCGCTGGTACTCTCAAAACTCATGAGGGTTTAGTTAGCGAACAAACCTTTGCTGGCCCTGGCGGCGAGCATGTTCGCGTGATTGTCCTCGGCGGTCTCGAAGAAGTCGGCCGCAACTGTACGCTAATTGAGTACAAGAACGACATCATCATCATCGACCTCGGCCTCCAATTCCCAGACGAAGATATGCCTGGCGTCGACTACATCATTCCGAACATGGCCTACCTAAAAGGTAAGGAAAAAAATGTTCGTGGCGTGGTCATCACTCACGGTCACTACGACCACATTGGTGCCATTCCGCACATCATTCCAGCTATCGGCAACCCTATCGTTTACGCCTTGCCAATCGCCGCCGGCATCATCAACAAACGCCAAACCGACTACCCAGGCAGCAAGATTGTGGTCAAAAACATCACCGTTCAATCAGAATTGCAGCTTGGTATTTTCAAGGTTCACTTCTTCCACATTAACCACAACATTCCTGACTCCGCCGGTATCGTCGTAGAAACCCCAGCTGGTACCATTTGTCACACTGGCGACTGGAAGTTTGACTACCACCCAGTTGGCGCCCCACCAGCCGACCTCCACAAAATCGCGCAGGTTGGTATGAATGGCGTCATGCTCCTCATGGGCGACTCCACCAACGCCGGCCAGCCAGGTCAACAAACCAGCGAATCCGTTATTGGCGAAGAACTCCGCACCATTTTGGAAAAAGCTAAAGGCCGCGTGATTGTCGGTACCTTCGCTTCCCTCCTCTCCCGCGTCAAACAACTAATGGAAATCAGCGAAAGCCTCGGCCGCAAAATCGCGCTCGAAGGCTACTCCATGAAAACCAATGTAGAAATCGCCCGCGAGCTTGGCTTCATCAACATCAATCCAAAATCAATCATCCCAATCGAAAAGGTTGGCGACTACGCCCCCAACAAAGTAACCATCATCTGTACTGGTGCCCAAGGCGAGCAACGCGCCGCCATGTCACGCATCGCTAACGACGAACACCGCTTCATCCATGTTGAGCGCGACGACACCATTATTTTCTCCAGCTCGGTTATTCCGGGTAACGAAAACACCGTGCAGCGCCTCAAGGATGTGCTTTACCGCAAGCGTGCCCGCGTCATTCACAAAGACATGATGGACATTCACGCCGGTGGTCACGCCAAAAAAGAAGATGTCAAACTCATGCTTTCGCTCTTCAAACCAAAGTATTACATGCCAATCGAAGGCAACCACTTCCTCTTGCGTGAAAATGCCGAAGTCGCCTACTCAATGGGCTGGAAAGAAGAAGATGTCTTTGTTGCGGACAACGGCCAGATCATCGAGTTCTGGAAGGACGCAGCCACTGGCCTTGGTGTCGGTGCCATGACCCCAGAAAAAATCCCTTCCGACTATGTCTTCGTAGACGGCCTGGGTGTGGGCGACATCAGCCAGGTGGTTCTGCGCGATCGCCAGGCCCTGGCCGAAGACGGCATGATCGTCGTCATCACCCAAGTAGAAAAGCAAACCGGCCGTTTGGTCGGCGAACCAGACATCGTCACCCGCGGTTTCATCCATACCAAAGAAAACAAGGAACTCATCGTGGAAGCGGGGCTGGCAATCCGCAAAGCTCTCATGGACATCGACCCAGCTTCCATGGCCGACCCTAACGGCATCAAGGACAAAGTCCGCGAAGAACTGGGCAAATTCATCTTCGTAAAAACCCAACGCCGCCCCATGATCCTCCCAGTAGTCATTGAAGTCTAATCAAACATCAGACGGGGCTATGCCTCGTCTTTTGTTTTTATATTTGTTGTTGAGCCTGAGCCCTGTAGGAGCAAGCCACGTCGGTCGCGACCGACGTGGCGAGCGACATGGCGAGCGACTGTCGCGTCTCGTGTGACGACGCGATGGCCGACCCGAGAAAAGCTTGATTTGCGGCATTGAATTTTCTTTACTACTTAGTCTCCAGCTTCTAACGCAACGATTTTGTTAATTGCCTGTTCGGGCGTGAGATAATTAATAGCCTTGCGTGGTCGTTGGTTTAGCTGACGTTG
>JAGVNL010000004.1 GCA_020053275.1 bacterium | reverse complement strand
GGCTGATTTCTTCACGCTCTTTAACGGTTAACCGAGTGTAGGGATTTGGCATACGGATAGAAGTCTACCCGTTGCGTTAGATTTTGGAGAGGAAGATGTAAGAAGCGTGATTTTCTTGTTTAAGTACACCAATCTACTCCGTAAATTCCCCAGTAACTCACGCTTTTCGGATATGCTCCCTTGCCGTAGCAGATACTTAGCGTACGCTCGGATATTCACCTCAGCCTCGTCGGCTTCTTGCGTGCCGTCTGAGCCAAATACCGTTTGTTGAAAGTGACTGAATCGCTTAATCTCGTCTTGGAGTTTGGTTTTCATGCCTAGCTCGTTGATGTTTATTTGGTCGAAGATTTTGAGCAGTTCGGCGATCAATTCTTCCTCGCGGATGTACTGATTCTTGCAATCCCGATCTCTCGCTCGGGTACAGCCGTAGTAAATGTAATGCGCGGTCGTTCCGTCTCGAAGTTTCTTGTACTTGTCCTCGGCGGAGATGCCGGATTGGCATAGTCCGCATGTGAAGAGTTTCGTGAAGGCGAATTCTTTGTTCTCCCGCACGATTTGATCGCGTTTGAGCTGCGTTTGTCCGAGGTCGAAAAGTTCTTTGGTGATAGTCGGCTTATGCTTACCCTCGTACCAGTTGCCGCTGTCGCGTGGTCGCTCGAACTTGCCGTAGTAGAAGGGATTATCGAGGACACGGTAGACACCCCCGAGCGTGAGGGTTTTGTTGCCACGGGTTTTGAAGTTGAGATCGTGCTTGAGCCAGTTGTAAATCTTGCGACCACTCCACTTTTCGTAGGCGAGTTTTTCGAACATCTGCTTGATGATCGGCGAGCGTATTGGGTCGACGATGACCTGGCACTTCTTGTCCATCAATCCCTGATTGAGATAGCCGAGTGGCGCGACTCCTGGCCACAAACCCATTTCGACTCGGGTTCGAAGTCCACGCTTCACGTTCTCGCCTCGATGATCGTTTTCAAGCTTGGCGGTTGAGCCAAGAATCATGAGCATGAACTTTTCGTTCGGCGAGTTGGTGAATCGTTGGCCGTAGGTACGAATTTCGTGGAGCAGCCCTTGATCCATTAAATCAACAATGGCTCCGAGGTCGCCTGCGTTTCTGCTTAACCGATCCGGCGCCCAAGTGAGGATGCCACCGAATTTTCGTTGACGAATATCCGTGAGGAGTTCGTTGTATACAGGTCGTTGTCCCGTCGACTTGGCCGAATGGCTCTCTCGTCGAATCTCGGCCACATCGAGCCCTTCACGTTCGGCAAGCTGCAGCATTTCCTTGATCTGCGAGTCGATGGACAGCACCTGCCGTTCCTCGGATTCCGTCGACTTCCGAGCGTAGAGGCAGTAGCGGATTTTCTCCTCAACCACCGCCTTTTCCTGTTCGTCTTTTGTGCGTGTTGGCGTCATCATTCCCGTCCTTATATTTTCCATACAACACAAGGAATGCCGCAACGGTTGCGGGGCGTCCAGGCTGGTTGAAGTTGGTAACTTTTACCATTGAAACGCTGCGAAAAAGAGAGACAGTGGATTTTTCGTCGTTTCTGCATGAAAAGCCCAACAATTCTACCGAAATATGCAGAATGAGACACTGTCTCGATACCCCGCATGTACTGTCTCATTTGTCTCACTTTACCCCGAGCCGTGTTCCACTTTATACCAGTTTTAACCTCCAAAACACCCGACCCACATGCCTCAAAATCACCAAAATGTAAGTCATCGAAAAGCCCTTGCAACACCCCTACAAATTTGGCACTGAACGCGCGTACACCGCCACGAAAAAATGACAGCTTCGGTTGTCGTTTTTTCGTTTTAAGGGCTTGTCAGATGTTGTGTTTGTTGTTATAGTTTCTGGAGGTAATCTATAAATATATGTCGTTGATGAGAAAAGCTGTTTTACCTGTATTAGCGATTAGTTTGTCGCTTGGCTGGTTTGGTCGACCAACTGCGGCCTTGGCTTGCTCATGCGTCTATGCGACACCAGCTCAGCATTTCGCCAATGCGTCGGCTGTGTTCGTCGGTACGGTGAATAATATTTCTGGGGATGGCTGGAATGGTCAGAAGAGGCTAGTCGATTTTGCGGTAACTGAAGCGCAGAAGGGCATTCTCGATAAAACGGTGATTGTGGCGACTGGTGCAGGTGGTGGGGATTGTGGCGTCGACTTTGAGGAGGGGAAGACCTATACGGTGTATGCCTATGATGATGGTGGACAATTAGGTACGGGTATTTGCAGCGGAACGGCGTTGGTGAATGATGCTTCAAATGATGTCGACGAGTCTTTAATGAATAATATTTCCGAAGGGTCGATAGAAGAGGTAGAAGAAGGGAGTAATTTGCTCGTTAGAACTGTTAGTGTGATTATTCCTTTTGGGCTCGGGGCATTGGTAGCGTATTTAGTAATGCGGAGAAAAACGTCGAAATAATATGATTAACTGTCTAGACCTAACCGCCGAAGAGTTCGCTGTACTGGAACGCGCCAGTCAAAAGCATATTCTGGTTTTAGTGAATGACAAGGAGGTATTGCTCCGGCCGTTTAATGTTGAAAAGGAGCATGTTCATTCAGACTGCTGGAGTTGTCCGGATGAGATGATGATGGATGATGTTAACGGCAAGGGTTGCTTGGTGGCGTCACGAGATGTCGACAGTGAGATTTGGCGGGTCCATACTATGCGACCATTACTGTGGGGTTGGTTGGGTTATTTGGGGAGTGATTTGCGGATGCTGAGTGTTGGCGGAGAATTACTTGGTAATCGATAAGATCTTATATGAAACTCTTTCTTACTTCGTCCTGTATTAGCGAGAACCTACGAGAACCGTTCTTGAAGTTTTTGGGAAGGCCGGCGGGGGAGGTGAAGCTCTACTTTATTCCGACGGCGAGTGATGTTGAGGAGGATAAGTTTTTTGTTTGTAAGTCTATGGACGATTTGCAAGCGGCTGGCGTCAACCCGATTTGGTATTCACTAAAATTAAAGACGAGGGAGCAAGTGAAGAGAGAGTTAGCAGATGCAGATGTGATTTGGGTGAATGGCGGGAATACTTTTTATTTGTTAGATATCGCGAGGAAGGTTGGGTTTATGGAAGTGGTTGGTGATTTGGTACGGAATAAAGGTGTGAGATATGGTGGGACGAGTGCCGGGACAATACTGGCGACGCCGGATATTGCGATTGCTGGTTGGGGAGAAGATAGTGATACGAATGATGTTGGGATAGATGATTTGCGAGCTTTAGATTTCGTTAAGATTTTAACGCAGGTACATTATAAGTCAGATGAGCACAGGGCGATGTTGCAGAATCAGCCGCACGATTTGCCAATTTATGCCTTGGCGGATGGTACGGCAGTGGAGGTGAATGGTGATGAAATAGTGACGCATGGTGCGGTGGAGATTTTATGATATAGTAAAAGTGCCTGAGGGCAAGGGAGTACATAATGAATCGAGAACAGACAGGTAGGCCAGAGTGTGCGGCGTGTGAGGTGGTGGAGTTTGGGGATTACCGTATGTACGGGCTTTCCCCTGGTAGGATATTCACCTTGCAGTTTCGTTACCCTCGCAAATTGCCGCCAAAGTGGTTCGTGTGCTTGGTGGGGCCAGAGGAGGTGGAAACTGCAAGCCAGGCCAGGGGTTTGTGGCTGGCACGAGAGGTTCATTTCAAGGTTCACGGCGCCTTGCCTTGCCCATATGCCGGTTGGCACATCACAACCTGTGAGTTTGAGACGATGGGTTGGGGTGCACACGAACAGGAGCTCGTC
>JAGVNL010000036.1 GCA_020053275.1 bacterium | reverse complement strand
GGCTGATTTCTTCACGCTCTTTAACGGTTAACCGAGTGTAGGGATTTGGCATACGGATAGAAGTCTACCCGTTGCGTTAGATTTTGGAGAGGAAGATGTTAGATTTGGTTCGGGAGAATTAATTGTTTTCAGTATAGCATAGTTTGAATAATAAAAATCCTGCGGTTGTTCGCAGGATTTTTTATGGGTGGTGACTAGGTGGCGGCTTCTTCGGCAGCAGCTTCTTCCACGGTTTCGGCAACTTCTTCGGCTTCGACCACGGTGTCTTCTGAGACTACGGCGGCAGTGTCGTCGACGGCGATGGTGGCGTCGTCAGCGGTGGTGGTGGTTGTATCTTCGGACATAATGAAAATGTTGGTAGCCATTAAAAAGGCTTTAGGGCTGCACCATAGCACACTGAATGAGAATAGCTAGGGTTGAGTGAGAATGTCGAAAATATCATCATGAGAAGTGAGTTCGTATTGACGGGCTTCCGGTTCCCAATAAAGGAGCATGGCAGAAGGAGAGAGAGCGGCGCGTTCGTTTGGTTCTAGGAAGATGATTTGGGATTGTTGGTAGTTGGCGTAGATATTTAAGGCACCGATGATGTGGGATTGGTTGTGGCGGAAGGGGTGCTCTGGGTGAATGTAAACTGTTGGTACAGTGGTTGGATCAAGGAGACGAGCAGCATGAGCTAGTGTCGACCCAGTTTTATAGACATAGGCATATTCTGTGGTGACGGCTCGAATCATGAAGATGAACTGGGCAATGGAAACTACGATGAGGATGGCGGTGAGGGCGTGAACGACGCGTTGTTTGTTATGCTTGATGGTGAAGATGAGAATACCGCTAATGAGGAGTGATGCTCCGAGGTGGGGGAGATAAGTATAGCGAGAAGCTAGTGGTTCCCACCAGTTGGTGACGGTAAAAAAGATGGTGGGCAAGATACCTAAGAGACAGACGGTGAAGGCTAGCGGGAGGGCGGGGAGTCTCCAATATTTCTTGATTAGGTAATAACTCGTAACGATAGTGGCGAGGCCGAGTATGGTGGCGGTGAGAGGTGAGAGTAGCTGGTCTACGGCTTGGAGAGGGAGGAAGAGGTCTAGAAAAGCAAAGGGGATACGGGCGAAACCTGGCCAGTCAAGCGAGTAGTTGTTGACGGCAAAACTTTGACCGATGCGTTTTAAGATGAATTCAAGAGCGACATAAGCTGACCAGAGAAAACTGCTGGCGATGAGAAATTTGGAGAGGTGTGGTGAGAATGAAAACTTATGTTGACGCCAGATTGACCAGATTGCAATAACGATGAACGGCAGGAGGACGATGCTAATTTCTTTTGTTCCGTAAGCGATGAGTTGGCTGAGTAGCCCGAGGATTAGCCAGTGCCATTTGGCTGTTTTGTAAAGGCGAACCGTGCAGTAGAGGGCGGCGATAATGCTGAGAGTAGCAAGGCTGTGCATGTTAGCACCAATCCAGACAATAGCTTCGTAAGAGCTGCCAGCAATGGCGACGAGCAGGGCGGTAGCCCAGGCATTAAGACGAGAATTGGTGATTTCGAGGGCGAGTAGGCCAGCTAGCCAGGCGACGGCAGCATGAATGAGAATATTGCTAATGAAAAAGAGTGGGGCAGATGGACCAAAAAGGCCGAGGCCAGTGGCGTAGTAGAGGTTGATGATTGGTGAAAAGAAGGTGGCGCCGTGGATAGAGAGAAAGCTGGAGAAATTATTAAGGACTTGGGAACCTTGCCAAAGCCCGGTGAAGTCGTCCGAGAAAAAATAACCGTAGTAAATTATCCAGCCGTAGAGAGCGAAACTTACCAAAAGTATGCCGAGTGCCAGCTGGCGGTAAAGTGTCGGGCGATTGTAAGGGAGGGAATCGCTGATGGCGAGGAGATCTGTGAGATAGCGGATGCCGTCGCGGGTTTTTACGGATGAGTTGGTGTGTTGGGTGAAGGGTAGAGCTAGTTCGTGGATAGCGGCCTGTTCAGCTTGTAATAGTAAGAGAAACTCGAGGTCAAAGGCAAAACGATCTTGGGTGAGTTTCGGGAGTATTTTGGTGAGGGTAAGATGATTAACGAACTTCCAGCCACTTTGTGGGCTGGTGGCTTTTACACCAGTCAAATGACGAGTAATAAAGTGTAGGAAGCGAGAGGAGATATTTCGACTGAATGAATATTGTGTTTGCTGATCGAGCCGCTTGGCAATTATGGCGTCGTGATTTGTGAGGGTAGAGATTGATGGTTCTATGGCTGTTAAGCCGTAAGCGAGGTCGGCGTCGGAGAAACCGTAAGCGTCGGCGGTTGTTGTTTGCCAGCCAGAAATAATGGCCGCACCTTTGCCGCGATTGTGAGGGTGAGTAATGAGTAGCGTGGTGAAGTTGGTGTGCGGTTGGTTGACGAAGTTGGCGAGCTGGGAGTTGGTGCCGTCCTGGCTGCCATCGTCGACGAAGATGAGGGTGATTGCGTGTTGATTTGGTGACGAAAAATATTCGTTGATGAGACGAAAGGTGGCGGATAAGCGCGGCGCTTCGTTATAACAAGGTATGACTAAAGCGACTTGCATATGAGAAGGGCGACGCCGAGGGCAGTGCCGTCATAGGTTTGCTCTAGGTAGACTGGGATGTTTGAGATATTTTGTTGGAGCTCGATGATTATGCCGTCTCGTGCTGCGCCACCGTCGGCGATGATTAGTTTTGGTGTGGTGGGAAGAAGTTTGAGCTTGGTGTTGATTTGCTTCGCTAGTGTCGTTAGATATTCGTTTAGGGCGACTGGATTTTTGAGGACGCTGGCGACGGCCTCGCCTGAACCTTCAATTTTTGTTTCGAGTGCAAAGTCGCTGCCCTTGTTGTCAGAGCTGGGGGTAAGCGTGGTAAAAAAATTATCATCGAGCTGAAATTGCTGCCCAATGTTTTGCATGATAAATGAGCCTGTACCGTAAGTGATTTTGGTTATAGGTGAGATAGCTTCGACTGTTTGCGAAGCGGCGTAGAGGCTGGCTTGTTGGTCGCCACAAACGGCGAGAACTGGAATGTCTCCAGCGATAACTTCTGGCTTGAGGACGCCGAACTTTGCACGGGATAGTAGAACTTGAGGGAGTATGGAGAGTGGAATGTCGAATTGTTTTGTGAGGGTCTCGTCCCATTGTTTGGTATGGAGGTTGAAGAGGAGAGTGCGCGAGGCGTTGGTTTCGTCTGTGAGATGGGGGTTGCCAGAGCAGAGGTGGTAGAGTAACCAACTGTCGATGGTGCCGCAGGCTAGCTCGCCACGGTTGGCTTGTTCACGAGCCGTTGGTACATTATTTAGAATCCAGTTTATTTTGGAGGCGGAAAAATATGAGGCTACTGGTAAGCCGGTTAGCTCACGAAGGCGTTGGCCGTTTTGTGTTTGTAGGTTGTGGCAAAATTCTTGAGTGCGGGTGTCTTCCCAGCCGATTATGGGGTAGATTGCTTGGCCGGTTTGTTTGTTCCAAACGACCGTTGCCTCGCGTTGATTGGTGAGACCGAAGCCTGCGATGTTAGTTGGTACCACGCCGCTTTTTTGTAAGGCTTGTTGCATGACTGAAATAGCTGAGGTGAGGATTTCTTGGGGGTCCTGCTCGACCCAACCAGCCTGCGGACGAGTTTTATTTATTTCACGGTAGGCTTTGGCAATGATGTTACCGTCGCCGGCAAAAATAAAAGCCTTCACGCCAGTGGTACCGACATCGAGTACGAGGACTGGACCATTATTTGACTTCAGGCGTAGCGAGCAAGTCTTGAAAGACGGTTCCCGGTTTGGCATGTTGGTTGATTATGTTATCTAGGGCGATGAGGACTGGAAATTGTTTAGCATTGCCGTGCAGCATGGTGATGACGGAGGCAACGGAGCGGCAGCCTTCGCTGGGTGTTTGGCAAGCGCCAGTTTGAGCGATTTCTTGGCCAGTGGTGCGGTTGCGAGAGTCGGGGCTCATGGCGGTGGCTAGGAAGTCGCCAGCGCCGGCGGAACTAGCGATGATTGCACCGTTACCACCTAAGGCTTCCACAATGCCAGTCATTTCTTGGAGCGCTTGAGCCGCCAACCAACCTTTGCCATTCCAACCCCAACCTAAGCCTTCGGCCACACCAAGCCCAACGGCATAAACATTTTTGAGGACGGCGGCGAGGGCAACGGTGTGCGGGTCGGCAGCGTATTCCAACCGGACATTGGAACCGCTGAATAGTTTGGCGACTTCAGTGTAGGCGCTGGCAGAGGTTGAGGCAAAGACGCCAATGCCTGGTAATTTGTTGGTCAATTCCTCGGCGAGCAATGGGCCGCCGAGGACGCCGCATGGTTGGTTTGGTGGAAGGGCCTCGGCTAGAATGGCGTCCATTGTTTTAAATGTTTCCAGTTCGATGCCTTTGGCCAATGAGACAATCACGGTGCTTGGGCGCAAGAGATGCGTGAATTTGGCGACGACTTTGCTCATGACCCAAGATGGCACACAGAGAAAAATGACATCGGCGAGTGGCACGCTCTCCTCGAGCGGTTTCATATTTGGCGCTTGGGCTGGGTCTTTATCCCAGAGGTCAATGTTAGCGCGATCGTTAATGACATGAGCTAGAGCTGTACCAATCTCACCGGCACCGATGAAGAGAACTTGTGGCATAACAGGAGGAAAACGAAAATTAGTTAAGGTGGGCGTCGACGCCAATGGCTTGGTTGATGTCGCCCCAGCCATCTTGGTGTAGCAATTCTACTAGACCACGGTTTATTTCACCAATTACCTGTGGTCCCATAAAAATCATGCCGGTAATTAGTTGAATGAGGCTAGCGCCGCAACGGATTTTGGCGTAGGCGTCAGCGGCTGTAAAAACTCCTCCAGCACCGACGATGACGAATTGGCGACCGGTGGTGCGGAAGAGATGGGCGATTAGTTTGTTTGACGCATTGAATGTTGGTTTGCCGCTAATGCCGCCACGGGTGAAGTTTTTGATTTCGGTTTGATCAATTTCTGGACGGTCGCGTTGTTTGGTAAGATTAGAAATTATTATGCCTTGAATATTATGGCGAGACATGACGCTGACCAATGCATCGAGTTCGGTTGTGTTGATGTCGACTGGAAGTTTGACGAAGATTGATTTGTTGGTAGGGAACTCGTCTAGTGCAGACAATAATAATTCGAGGCGAGCAGGGCTAGTGAATGGCTCACCACCGTAGGCATTGGGGCAGCTGATGTTGATGGTGAGGTAGCTGGCGACGCCTTCGAGTGCGCGGAAGGCTTTGACATAGTCGGCGATACCGGCAGAAGTTTCTACAGTTGCGGCGTTGTTTGTTTTAGCGATGCTGACCCCAATGGGGATTGTTGGGTGCATGCCTAGCAGATGCCTGGCAATTGCCTGGCAGCCGTTATTCTTGAGGCCGTAGTTGACTACCAGGCCGCCGGATTTTGGTAGGCGCCAGAGCCTCGGTTTAGCGTTGCCGGTACATGGTTCGCCAGTAATTGAGCCAACTTCGGCAAAACCAAAGCCGACTGATGGGAGGATTTTTGTGAGGACGGCGTTTTTGTCAAAACCGGCAGAGAGTCCGATTGGGTTGGCGAAATGTAAACCGAGGATAGTTTGTTCTAGTTGCGGATTCTGGTAACTGCAGAGCCAGGCAACACTGGCGCGACTAAGGGTTGTGGCGCCGAGTATTCGCCCGAGTAATGAAAATGAGTCGTGAACTTTTTCTGGGTCGAAGTTGAAGAGGATTGGCTTTAGTATTTTTTGGTAAGCGCGACCGAATAATTTTCTAATCATACAAAATTATTTTTTACTGCTACGGAAGAGTTGGCTAGAGTTGATGAGCGGGAAGAAGTCCGTGGCGAAGTTGTAGAAGGCGGCCATAGCTGGCCCTGCTATGCCAGTGAAGACAAGAGCGAAACCGACCAGGTTTGAGGCTACCCAAATAGCAATGTCTCCTTTTACTATGGCGAGCGTGTGGCGGCCGAGTTCCATCATTTCTGGCAAGCGTGCTAGGTTGTCTGTCATTATTACCACATCCGCAGCTTCTACGGAAACAGCAGCACCACCGCTGCCCATGGCAATGCCAATGTCGGCGCGAGCTAGGGCTGGAGCGTCGTTCACGCCGTCGCCAACCATGCCGACCGGCCCCTCGGCTAATAATTCTTCAAGTATGCGGAGTTTTGCTTCTGGCGTCAGGCGAGCTTTCCATTCGGTGATACCAAGCAGGTTAGCGACATTGGCCGCGACCAGTTCGTTGTCACCTGTTAGCATGACAATGCGGTTAACTCCGAGGGCTCGTAGGCGAAGTAGGCTAGCTGCTGCTTCTGGGCGAGGAACATCTGCAACTTCTACGGAGCCAATTAACTGGCCATTACTAGCGACCCAGAAAACGGAGCCGAGTGCGTCGTTTGGTACGGTTGGGACGGGGAGGCCGAGATCTGCAAAGAGGAGCTCTGTGCCAGCGACAATTTTTTCTCCGCCTACCTCCGCGACTACACCTTTGCCTTTGTAGAGTTTGAAATCGGTTGGGTCAGCAACTTCGCCGATCCTTTTAACACCTTCTTTGTAGGCGGTGCGGCCGGCTGGATGTTCTGAATATTTTTCGGCACTGGCGAGGACTTGCCAGAAATGATGTTCGTCGACGCCAGGCGAGAGGTGAATAGCACGAATGGAAAGGTTGCCGAAAGTCAGCGTGCCGGTTTTATCGAGGATAAGTGTTTTCAGGCGGCTCAGGGCGTCGAGAGTTTGCCCGCCTTTTATAATGACTCCGCGCTTGGCAGCTGCGCCGAGTGAGGCTGTCATGGCGAGAGGAATCGCAACGGCCAGGTCGTCAGCGCAAGCAATGAGAAAGAGGGCGGCTGTCATGGTGAGGTCGTGCGTGATGGCGTAGGTGAGGGCGCCAAGGAGGCCGACGATGGGGAGGAAAATTGTGGCAAAGCGATCCGCTAACTTTTCGGTTTTGGATTTGTGTAGACTGGCTTCGTGCATGAGCGTTGCCAGGCGTTCCAAGGTGGAATCCGCACCAACTTCTGTAGCACGAACGAGAATGACGCCGACATCTACGAGAGTTGAGCTGATGACGCGATCGCCAATATTTTTTTCGATTGGTGCGGACTCGCCCGTAACAATGGCTTCGTTGATATGCGCAGAGCCTTCCGTTATTACGCCGTCGACAGGAATACGAGCGCCGCTTTTAACGAGCACGATGTCGCCAGTTCTAATGACATTCGCGTCAACTTCGGTGATTGTTTCGCCTTGCTTGAGGAACGCGGTGGTTGGTTTGAGGCGCAGTAATTCTTCTATAGCGTTATGAGTACGAGATTCTGTGTACCAGTCAAGAAGACGGGCGGAAGTCAACATGAGGGCAATAAACCCAGCCGAATAGGCCTCGCCAGTTGCGAAGGAAACTATAACAGCAAAAGCATTAAACGAGTCGATGGTTATTTTTAGATGACGGGTTGCTTTAGCGGCATTCCAAAAAGTTGGCAAGACGGCTAAGCCAGCCACGAAGAAGAGTGTCAACGGCTTGTGCAAGAATAAGTTGGCACCGAAGGTTAAGGCGATTAGAATGAGGAAGATGTAATCGCGAGTAGGTTTTGTCACACATTATGTCTTCGAAAAAAGTTGATTGAATTTGAGTTTGAGGACGGCGAAGAGGTAGATGATTTCCAGAATGCCGGCGGTGTTGATGATTAGTAGGATGCCGAACCACCAGCCCTGGCCGTGACGAGCAGCGTGCCAGAGGGCGAGACCTTTCCAGATTATTGTCCAGATGGCGAGGAGGACGATGATGAGGAGGACGATTGGCATGATGACGGCGACTTGATTGGCGAGGGTATCGATGTCTTGGGTGGAGTCGATTGAGTAGGTGGCCATAGAATTAAATTAGTTATTGATGCTGTAAGTATAATCCGTCTATTAAAAAACCGCCACGAGAGGTGGCGGTTTTTGCAATGGTTGGTTATTCTTGACCAATAAGAGTTACAGTTGACAGGAAGGTTGTCCAGTCGCCAATGCCCCAGTTGGCGTTAGGATCGAGGACGAGGACTGAGTAGGGGGCTGTTTCCTGGTTGCTGAAGGTGAAGGCGTTGACTGGTGTGACATTGAACGAAACACCGGTTAGAGCGTTTAAGATCTCGCTAGTTTTTATAGTGGCACTTTTGAACTCAGAACCGTCATTGTAGCCGTATTGTTTACTTGTTGGAGTGGATGAGAAGCCATCTGTTTCGTAATTAGCGTCGTAGCTACTTAGGTAATAAACTACGAAGGCATCAGGGGTGGTAGTGCCGGTTTTGGTAATGGCGCAGGTGTAGGAGGCGCCAGGAGTGGCCGTACAGTCGGCAGTGTAGCCTTTTGGTAAATAGAATGAGGCGCTTGGCAAGCCGGAGACACTGGCAACTTTGTTCTCGAATTTGGTCCAACCAGCAGCAGCAGCGGCAATGATGCCTTGGTCGCCAATATAGGCCGTTGCTTTTTGGGTAGGAGCGTCGTTTTGGACGACTGGAGAATCCGTTGTTGTTGTGTTAGTAGTCGTTGTTGTAGTAGTGCTGGCGCAACCTGCACCAACTAGAAGTAGAACGGCGGCGATTCCTGCGAGGCTAAGTGTTTTCATAGATTGAATATTAAGAGTTATTTTTATTATGATTCTTGATCTAAATGATCAAGTTTTTTGGTGATATGAGAGAATGATTTACGCAGATCGTCGATGTCTTGCGATTCGTTGTGGATGACGCCGCCTGTTTTTGAGAGTTGGCGTTGTTCGGTTCGCAATCCATCGAGAATTAATTCGTTACCAATGAGGCTGGAGACGAAGGCGCTGACGGTGAGAAGAATGATGGTGCCGATGACGATGGAAAGCGGACCGTCCCACCAGAGGCTGGTTGAGAGATCGATGGTGTTAAGCGCATCGGTGGTGTTGGCCAGTAGCATTAGATAGTCCATAGTATGCCAGACGCCACGCCAGAACAAGATGACGCCGATGCCGCCAAAAAGTGCGTAGAGTGAAGCATGATGGCTGAGCCATGATTTGATTCTGTTTGTAAAGTGTTTTAGTTTGGGCATAGCGGTTGGGGTTAGGTGTTGCTAATAAAGTTTAGTAAATCTTCTTTGCTGACACCCAGCACTCGCAAATTGTTAAGGATGATAAATGGTGGAAGTGGATTATATTGTGGCACGATGAGAGGCCGTTTGAGTCCGTTTTTAGTGTAGACTCGATGATCTCCTTTCATGCGCTTGAATAAACACCCTTGTTCTATTAAAAACTTTTCAAATACTCGCCAGCTGATAGCCCCGAGATTACCCATAACTTAGGCGGCGCACGGCACCATTACATTGACCACCGCTTGTTTTACTATTTCCGGTGGTTGGAATTGACCTTTCTTTTTTGTCCAGCCCAAATCTTTAAGTGTCGCATCAACTGTTTTTATAGCGATTAACTCTTCAAAAAAAACCTCGACGGCTTCAGTGAACATGCGTTTAGCTTCTTGTTCTGATGAACCACATGAGGATAGATCCAGGGCTGGAGAATAGGCGATAAAAGTTTTACCTTCGCGAAAAATAGTAACGGCTAATCCGCAAGAAAATGTTTGTTTCATAGTGTATAGAGTCTAGCAAATTTTGATTGGATTGTATAGGCTGGTGGCTTTATAGAAGAGTTTACGATGGATGTTAAAATTCATTGTTGTAGATTTTTTTGTTCCTTCAAAAAAGAAACAAGCTGAGATACTATTTGCTCCTTATCTTCTAAATACAAACCATGGCCGATATTTTTACATTTATAGCACCTCACATTTTGTAGTAGAGTTTCCGCTGTGTTAATATCTTCGTCCTTAATCAAGCCACCATGTTCAGGATCACCCTGCAGCACAAGAACGGGGCATTTTATTTCGGGAAATAATTTCTCAATTTTATAATCAGCAAAGTTTTCATCAACTTTATTATTTACGGAATCCAACATAGCGGGATCGTTTTGGCTTAGACTGATACCCATTGATTCAAAATAAGGATCGTTTTCGCCATATAGCTCACGGGCGGAAATCGTTTTATTTTTTTCTGGAATGTAAATTTTCCCGTTTTTTAATTCTTCGGTTATTTCTTCTGCTGATAGTCCCTGTTCTATCATCTCCTTCCATTTCATTACATGTGAATTGTCTCCTGATTTCAATACATCTGAATTAAATGGTGAGTCTCCAATGATCAATCCACGAACCAAGGAAGGGTGAGTTGCGGCAAGCATGATGCCAATCATCCCACCGAGCGAATGGCCGAAGATAACGGTTGGTTGCTGAATATGTTTTTCTATAAACGCAGCAATATCCTCGACATAACTATTAATCTTATAATTGTCACCTTTGTCTGATTGGCCGTGGCCGCGTAAATCCAGAGCATAGACGCGTGAGTATTTCTCCAGGTCTGGAATCATGGAGCCGATCGTCTGCCATCTAGATGACCCGCCGTGTAATAGAAGTAATGGTATACCGTCATTATTTGTTTCAACATAGTCTAACTGCAACGCGCCGGTGTCGAATTTTTGTTCTTTCATACGAATAAATTAGTTTAAACTTTCCTTGATTCTTCGTAATAATGGAATTGATATTGACCCACTCTGCTTAACGGCTGATTCGCGAAGTCTTGCGGTTTTTTCTGTGATGTAGGCTTCGAAGTAGACGATGCGTAATGGTAGGTATGGCTTATTGGAAGCTGTCTCACCGAGATTGTGCTCTGCGAGGCGTTTTTCGAGGTTCCCTGTTGAGCCTTTGTAGAAGTAATCAGGTTTGGTTAAACTTTGTAGGATGTAGAAAAACCACATAGTATTGAGAGTATAACCCATAAAGCACAAAAACGCCTTACGGCGCTTGTGTGTTGTCACATTGGGGCGACTTGGACATGACCTGCACTTTTTAGTGGCAGGCCACGTCGGTCGCGACCGACGTGGCAGGGACGCAGGGATTCGAACCCTGAATAAATCTTTTGGAGAGATTTGTGATAGCCATTTCACTACGCCCCTATTTTAACTTTAGGCGCTTCAGCAGAGCTGTATATGCTGATCCGAAGCGTTTAAGTTGTTTTTCTCTTTCTATTGCTTGATCGAGGCTGGTATAAGCTTCGAAGTAAACTACTGTCCAGGGCATCTTTCGTTTAGTGTAATAAGATTTTCCGGAATTATGTTCCCAGAGTCGATTGTCGACATTATTACATTGACCGATGTAGAATGATTCATCTTTACTACGCCCCTATGGGTTGTTGACGGAGAGAAGTGTAGCCCAAAATGGAGGCTTTTGTAAAGTAGTGATCGCTCTTGGCGCTGGGAGGCTGGCATCGTATACTGGTTGCGTGAGAGGTTATCTTAACGAATAATTAGTTAGGGAATGTGAAGTGTATGATAGAGCGACCGAATAAGTATTTGAGGGGTTTGACGACGGCGTTTGCTTTGGGGACGGTGGGGGCGGGAATTGAAACCTTGCGGCAGGAGTCGCCTGGAGCGGTGATTAGTATTCCTGAGGAGAATGTGAGCGAGCAAGGTGAGGTGAGGAGATTTAGGGATAATCCAGAGTTTGCTAGGGAGGTTCTAAGTGGGGAGTTTTCGCCAGAGGAAAGGGCGAGTAGGACGGAGGAGGTGATGCCGGGGATAGAGATTTTTCATGACATTGGACGGAATTTTTACCGTGTACAGATAGACGACACGAAGGAGAGTATTGGTAATTTGCTGAGTTTATTTCCGGAGTACGCGTATTTAGATAAGCAGAAAAAGCGAACGGTTGGCTTTAATATTGACGAGAAATTCTTGCACGATGTTGAATGGTTGCCGATTCCGCTCTGTAATCAAGATAGAATGATCAGTGATGAGGATTTTTTGATAGAGGCGAAGCAGGCTATAGATGAGCTTATTGTGGATGAAAAGTATGGGGAGATGGCGCAGAAGATGATAGATAAGATTGGTGAGGAGAGGTTTGGCGCGACTGTGCTGGCTATTGCGAAGATGGAGTCTGGCGAGCATATTGGGTCTAGTGAGTTTTCGCTGTATGACGCGACGAATAAGACATTTTCTGTTTCCCCGTTTCACATTTTATTGAAGGGTGCTGGTGAGAGAGCAAGGAGAAATTTGAATAAGACGGTGGGGCAGATGAATAGCCCAAAGAATGCGGTGAAGTTTGTGGTGGCGTTTATGGTGGAGAAAATGGGTGATCCGACAGCGATACTGCCGCTTGATCAGCATTATGAGCAGTTCGCGACGCAGTATAACGGAGCTAATTGGCGCAAGATGAACCCGAATTATGCTACGGATTTGGAGGGGTATTATACAAAGGCTTTAAAAGAGGCGGGTGTGAAGTAGTTGCCTAAAATGGCGTTATTTGTTATCTTACTCGCGCGTCAGTATGCCGGCGTAGCTCAGTTGGTTAGAGCAGCTGTTTTGTAAACAGCAGGTCGTCGGTTCGAATCCGACCTCCGGCTCCAGGGTCGGTACCGAAGCGGTCAAACGGGGGAGACTGTAAATCTCCTGGCTCACGCCTTCGAAGGTTCGAACCCTTCCCGGCCCACCAAAAATAATCCAACTTCGGTTGGATTTTTTTGTTGGGCTGGGGGCACACCAACTGCTTGGTGTGCGTAAGGGTGAGAACAGCGGAGCGATATGCGAGTACCAACGAGCATCGCGAGCTGGTGGCCAGCCCAAGCTGAGCGACGGCGAAGTTTGAGGCGAGGCCGAACCCTTCCCGGCCCACCAAGAAATCCCTTTCGGGGGATTTTTTGATTGTGGTATACTTGGTTTGAATAAGGTGATATGTTTATAGTTTGGTGGTTAGTAATCGTTGCAATCTTTTTACTATGTGTGCTGGCTTATGCGCTAGTGACACTTTTTGGTTCGTTTGGTAAGCGGCCGCTGGCGCTGACTGGAGCGGCTAAAATGGTAACTGGTTCAGACGAGTTTTTGGCGTCATTGTCGGCGTTAACTGGGGCGGCGGTGGAACGAGGGAGAGCTGTTAGATTATTGACGAACGGTGATCAGATTTTTCCGGCAATGTTTAGTGCCATGCAGCAAGCGAAGCATCATATTCATGTGATGACTTTTGTCTGGATGGACGGTAAGTTGTCGGATTATTTAATTTCACTGTTGATTGAGAAGGTGAAAGAGGGGGTTGAGGTACGAGTTTTTTTGGATAGTTTGGGTGGTATTTATGCGCCAGAAGAAAAGTTGAAATTGCTGCAAAAGGCTGGTGGTAAGGTGGCGTGGTTCAGCCGTTTCGAGTTTGGAAAGCTCAGCCGTTATTTACGACGAAATCATCGTAGGTCAATAACCATTGATGGCAAGATTGCGTTTACTGGTGGTATGTCCATTGCGGACGAATGGCTGGGAAATGCACAGGATCCCAAACATTGGCGCGATAATATGTTTGAGGTGACAGGCCTTATGGCACTGCGTTTGCAGGCGGCGTTTGTGCAGATTTGGTCGGGGTCGACGGGGGAGATTTTGGTTGGTAAAAAGTATTTTCCTGTCGTTCGTGAGCGGGGTGAGGTTCCATTTTTGAGTGTGGCGAGCTCGCCGAGTGACGCTATGCATCCAATCAGGTCGTTATTCTGGATGTCGTTTATGGGGGCGCAAAAACGGATTTTGGTTGAGACGCCGTACTTTGTGCCAGATTTGCATATTCGAGCAGCTCTGAAAGCACGAGCTAAGGCTGGTGTTGAGGTTTGCGTGATGGTGCCGAACGAGTTGATTGATGTGCCACCGGTATTGTGGGCTGGTAGGTATTATTATGGCGAGTTGCTGAAGGCTGGGGTGAGGATTTTTGAGTATCAACGCACCATGTTGCATGGCAAGTTTTTGGTGGTTGACGACGCTTGGTCCGTAGTTGGTAGTGCGAATGTGGATGTTCGTAGCAAAGAGTTGAATGAGGAAAATGTGCTGGCGATAATTGATACTGGCTTGGCTGGTGAATTGAGTGCGTCTTTTGCGTATGATAAAGAGTTTACAAAAGAAATCCGCCTACGCGATTGGCGTAAGCGGAATTTGTGGTGGCGTTTTAGGGAGGCTTTTTACGCTTTGTTTGCCGAACAATTTTAGGCGGCTTTAGTAATATCCGCATTGCCTGTCTCGTCTGCGGCGATTACTTCGTCAGCACCTTCGTCGTAGGCTCCGCGGATGATTGGTTTGGAATCCACTGATCTCAGTTCATCGCGTAGTCTATCTGCTCGTTCTGTGTCGCCTCTTTCTGCTGCGTCAATGATTGCATTTGCTTGACGAGTGTCCGCAGTATCGCGACGAGCTTCTTCGGCGGCTTGTTCCGGTGTTTGTGCTGGTAGTGGTGCTGCGTTTCCCGGCATTTCTCCAAATTCGTCGCGCATTCCTTTCTTTGCGTCAAACATTCCCGTTATTTTTTCCATGAACCCCATAAAACGATAGTTAATGATAATATCTGGTATTATTGTATCATCTTTTTGTAGGAAATATACAAGTTGAATAAATTTCTTTATGGTTAGCAGTGAAGTGCCATACAAATTACGGCGATACAGGTCGTCGCGGAGTGTGCGGATACGGATTGATGGAGCAGGTGAGGTGAGGGTTTCGGCGCCATGGCGGGCTAGTTTGCGGCTGATTACTAGGTTGGTGATTAGCAAGATGGTGTGGATTGAGGAGGTGAAGAAGAAGCTAAAGCTGACATCGATGATGAGGATTGGTGAGGGAACTGTTGACGAATACAAGAAGAACAAGAAGGCAGCTTTGCGGTTGGTTGAGGCGCGGCTTAAATATTTTAATGCGCATTATGGTTATACGATTGGGAGATTGAGTATTCGCAATCAGCAGAGTAGATGGGGGAGTTGCAATCGTGCTGGTAATTTGTCATTCAACTACCGTATTGTTTTGTTGCAGCCAGAGTTGCAAGATTATTTAGTGGTGCATGAGTTGTGTCATATCGCAGAGCATAATCACGCACCAACTTTTTGGCGACGAATGCAAGAGGTGTTGCCTGAGGCGAAGAAGCTGCGGGGGGAGCTTCGGCGGTTGCATATTTGATGTCGCGAGTGACTGTCGTATCTCCTGTTCCTATCTCAGGCCTCAGCCCAGAAACTCTTCAAAATTCGCCTCGACCGGTAAGAATATGCGGCGAGGCATGAGTTTCTCGGGTCGGCCATCGCGTCGTCACACGAGACACGACAGTCACTCGCCACGTCGGTCGCGACCG
>JAGVNL010000006.1 GCA_020053275.1 bacterium | reverse complement strand
CACGGCTGATTTCTTCACGCTCTTTAACGGTTAACCGAGTGTAGGGATTTGGCATACGGATAGAAGTCTACCCGTTGCGTTAGATTTTGGAGAGGAAGTTCTAAAAAAAAAGAGAGGCTCTGCACGGTGCGGTGCAAAACCTCTCAAGACTCACAGATCACCACGCCCAGGGCGGTACATCTGCAAGTATGCCTTCATTTCCTCCAGCGGCACGAACTCCCGCTTGTTCGCGTCCCTCGCGTTGTTGTGAACGTCCATCGACCCGTCTGGCTTCATGTAGCCATACGTTGCCTGGTCTTCGGACTCGTTCCCAATTGCAAGGTCACCGAACATGACGCGGATCCCGCTCTCACCGTGCCTGAATTCGAACGTCCGCCCTTGGGCGTTATGACGCGTGAATTCCGACACGAACACGAAAGCGTTGCTCCTCCTCACGTCGGCGATCAACCCATCGAACGGCGTTCGATGATCGTCGGTCCACTGCATCACGGTTTTGCTTCCAGGCGTGGTCTGTTCATTACGAACAGGCAGCTGAAACATATCCGAGAAGTAGCAGATTCCAACGCCGAGACCGGCGGCCCAGCTAACGAACTCTTCGATTTGTTGTATAGAGTCGATGAATCCATCAGCCAGCACCGTCCGCGTCATCACCCTTATGCCTTTGCGGACAATGGCGGGGATGAGTGTCTCGAAGTCAACACTGGCCATCGCTTCCCCGCTAATCACTACCTTCTGCTTGCGCGTCAGGCCATGGACGGAGAGGTTCAGGTCCTTGAGCCCCATCTCAGCCAGCCGGTCAAGGAACGTCTGCCCGCCGCAGCCCATGATCGGCCGAAGAAGTTTGACGGCGTTCGTGTACACCGCCAGGAGCTCGAGCTCCACGCCAAGCTCCTCGGTCCGTTCTCGCACCTGGCGCAAAGCTCCGAAGAGCTTGCCCGGGGCGTCGGTGGGCTCCCCACCCCCGGTCAGGATGACCTTGCGGCCACCCCCTTCCAGGTACAGGTCGAGGTTGTCCGTGAACCGCTGGAGGAAAACCTCCTGTCCCGCCTCCACTACTGCTGGCCGGATCAACGGAGAGCAGAATGTACAGCGCCCGTCCCGGCACAGGTTGGTCAATTCGACCTTCATCTCGGTGCCAGTGAAGTTGATCGGCTTGCAGTTCATGGTGACCTCCTAGGTCGGTTGATTGATTGTTTGTGTAACTTGAGCCTAGTTGCTATCCCTAGGCTGTAACCATAATATCCCAAAAACGGGCTTTTGTCCAGAAAAAAGACACTAAAATATAGCAAATTACATAATAACTTGCAGTCATTGCCGAATATGCTACACTACTGTTGTCCAAATAACGGACAGTATGAATACAATCACTTCTCTCACCCGTCTTGGCCTATCTGCCAACGAAGCAAAAATCTACATCTGCCTCCTCAAAATCCTGGAAGGCACCGTCTTCGAAATCGCTAAACACTCCGGTATTCCTCGCACGACCACTTACACCGCCCTCGAATCCCTCAAAGCCCAGGGCCTAGTTACTGCTTTTCGCAAAAATAACGTGCAATACTTCACCCCCGAAAATCCCAAGCAAATTCTCACTATTTTGCAGCACAAACAAGAAATTATCAATGAAATTCTCCCGTCTTTACAGGCCTTATCCCTTGGCACTGACGTTCAGCCATCCGTCAAAATGTTTACCGGCACGCAGGGCATGAAGCTAGCCTTTGAGGATATTCTCGACACTTTAGAGCAGACAGACCAACGTATTCTCTATGCCGCCGCCTTCCCAGATGTTATGGATGCCCTCCCAAAGTACTATCATACTTGGGTTAAGCGTCGCGAAGAGCTTGGCGTCACTACCAAAATGATTCTGCCAGAGTCGACTCGTGACCGTAAAGCCTTTTACGAAGGCCACAATCGCCAGGTAAAATTCATGCCCGCCCCGTATTTGTTCGAATGCGCCATGGACATTTACGGCCATAAAATCGTCTTCTTTGCTCTTCGCGAAGGTACCACCTACTCCATCATCCTCGAATCCCCCACCATCGCCGCCGCTTTTCTCAAATTCTTCCTCTTTGCCTTTGACCATCTCCCAGAATAGCAAAAACCCTCAATATAATCGAGGGTTTTCTGCTGGGGCGACTAGAGAGGATCGAACTCTCGTGGCCGGGACCACAACCCGGTGCTCTACCATTGAGCTATAGCCGCCATGCTCGTTTGCGGAAGAATAATAGCATTGCTAGTCGCATAAATCAAATTTACGCTGCAATATAATTAAAAATCTGCAAAAACAAAAACACCGCATTACATTGATGCGGTGTTTTCTCTGCTCCAGGATGGAATCGAACCATCGACCTTGGGCTTAGAAGTCCCCTGCTCTATCCAACTGAGCTACTGGAACACGCGTTCCTAACGCCAGAAATATAGCGTATTTTGTCTAAAATGGCAAACCGACAGCTACCACCAACCCTAGCCAATTATTATATATTCCTGTAAGCTCTTGCCGCTGGGGCTTCCCTAGCATATCAACAAACAGAAGAGGTAACTTTCATGCCCATCGATACCACCCGTCTCGACCACAACGGCGACGAATGCTTTGACTCTGACGGCAACGAGCTCACAGACGACGCCGACAGCCTCGACTCACAGCAGGAAGACGGTGCGAACGACGACGAGAACTTCGTCATCCTGCTCGATCCGCAGGGCGTCGAACTCTCCTACATCTTCCTGCTGGTCATCGACCTCAAGGATGATCCTGATGCCGGTCGGTTCGTCGCCCTCACGCCGTTCGAGGAGAGCGAAGACCCCGAAGCCCCAACAGAGATCCTCCTCTTCCACTACGGCACCGACGACCACGGCAACGAGACCTACTCGAGCATCAACGATGACGAGCTCTTCGCTCGAGTCCAGGCCGCCGCGGAGGAGTACTTTGCACAGGTCGACGCCGAGAACGAGCACGCGGACAACATCGAGCTCGCCACGCACCAGGCAGTACTCGCCGACATCGACGACCAGGTCACCGCCACCGGTCCAGAGCTTGAGATCAACCTCCCCACCGAGGAACTTGGCTACCAGAACGCCTGTTGCGTCCGCGGCAGCCCGTCCACCTGACCCGCACCTCCTCGCGGATCACCTGTGCCCTCCCGACTCACCTCGGGCGGGCACTTTCTATTCTAGCTATTTCTCTGCCCGAACGGTATCATTGCTGCATTATGACATCATCATCTCCAGCTAAAACTTTTCTTATTCTCGACGGTAACGCCCTCCTGCATCGTGCCTGGCACGCCATTCCGCCGCTTACCACCAAAGACGGCCGCGTGGTCAACGCTGTTTACGGCTTTATAATGGTTATCGAAAAAATGCTGAGTCAAATGAAACCTGATTACATGGCTGTTGCCTGGGATCTACCAGGTAAAACTTTCCGCCATGACGAATATGTCGAGTACAAGTCACAACGCGAAAAAAAGGCCCCAGAACTCTACGCTCAAATCCCCATGATTCAGCAAGTACTTCAGGCCTATCACCTCCCCTCACTTTCCGTCCCCGGTTTTGAGGGCGACGATATTCTCGGCACCATCGCCACCATAAACAAACCACTCGGCCTCAAAACCCTCATCGTTACTGGCGACCTCGACGCCCTCCAACTCGTCGACGACACCACAACCGTCGTCTTCTTCGTCAAAGGTCTTTCGCAAACCACGCTTTATGATACTTCCGCCGTCATCACTCGCTACCACCTCCACCCCAGCCAACTCATCGACTACAAAACACTCATTGGTGACCATTCCGATAACATTCCAGGCGTGGCCGGCATTGGTGAAAAATCCGCTTTGGAACTGCTCGAACAATTCGGTACCGTCGACGGCATCTTTGCCAACCTCGCAACTGGCATGGTGCCCTCTAAATACGCCAAAAAGCTCACCGGCCAGGAAGAAATCGCCAAACAAATGAAGCGCCTGGTCACCATCGTCCGCGATGTCCCACTCGGCGACTTCGCTCTCACCCAAGCCCTCGTGCAACCACCCCACCTCGACGACCTAATCCCCCTCCTCCGCGACCTCGAGTTCCACACCATCCTCAAAAAGTACCTGCCGACCACAGCCGAACCCGTAAGTCCCCCTCCAGCTATGGAGGGGCTAGGGGAGGCCGTTAAGGTGCCAGCAATAGTTCATGCGCCAAAAACCTCAACCACTAAACTCGGCGCACTTTCCGATCTTAAAACCGAAAAACTCGCTATCCTCATCACCAATAAACCCCAACAAGACCTCTTCACCTCAAGCAGCCTCTCAAGCATCGCTATCACGGACGGCAAAAACATCTTTATCGTCGACGCTCCAACCAAAGAAGTCATGGTCGAGATCGTCAAACTACTTTCAACCGCCAACCTCATCATCGCCCACGATCTCAAAGCCATCTGGCACACCTTCGCTAACGCCGGCGTCGGCCTCACCGCTGCCATCAATCGCCCATGTTTCGACACCATGGTGGCGGCCTATTTACTTTCCTCCAGCGAACGCGCCATGGCTTTCCATGACATCGTCCGTGAGACATTGCGCACCGAACCTTCCGACAATCCTGAGTCAACCATCGCCACACTGCTCACTCTCTCAACCGCCCTACAAGCTAAGCTTGCCACTGTCGGCATGACAAAACTCGCCACAGAAATCGAAATGCCCCTGATTGGCATTCTCTTCCAAATGGAGCAAACTGGTATCATGGTAGATAGCTCAATTCTGCAAGAGCTCTCCAAAAAATTCGCCATCACTCTCGCCAGTCTCACCAGCAAAATCTACGCCGCCGCCGGAAAAGAATTCAACATCCAATCCCCTGCGCAGCTGGCTGACATCCTCTATACAGATCTCGCCATTCCAACCAAAGGTATCAAAAAAACTAAAAGTGGTTTCTCTACCGCCGCCCCCGAGCTAGAAAAAATCACCAGCCTCCACCCAATCGTTGCCCTCATTTCCGAATACCGTGAAATCGCCAAGCTAAAAAATACCTACGCCGACGCCTTGCCACTTCTTGTTGGTGCAGATGGTCGCATTCACGCCGAGTTTAATCAGTGCATCGCCGCCACTGGCCGCCTTTCGTCATCTAATCCAAACCTCCAAAACATTCCAGTCCGCTCCGAACTTGGTCGCGCCATCCGCACGGCCTTCATTGCCCCTGCTGGTCGTATCCTCATCAGCGCCGACTACTCGCAAATTGAACTTCGTCTCGCCGCCGCCATCGCAAATGACGCCAGTTTTATTGCCGCCTTCAAGACAGGCGCCGACATTCACAAACGCACAGCCGCCGAAATGTGGAATGTTCCAGAAGACGCCGTTACTAAAGAACAACGCTCGGCCGCCAAAGCTATCAACTTCGGCATTCTCTATGGTATTGGCCCTCGTTCGCTCGCCAGTTCGGCTGGCGTCAGCCTGGAAGAAGCCAAGGACTTTATTGACCGTTATTTTTCCGTCCATCCCGGTATCCGTAGCTTTATCGACGGCATGAAAGCCAAGGCTCACGCCAGCGAATATATTGAAACACTCTTCGGCCGTCGTCGTTACTTGCCAGAAATCAACGGAAATATGCCGCAACTAGTCGCCATGGCAGAGAGAATGGCCATCAATATGCCAGCCCAGGGAACGCAGGCCGACATTATAAAAATCGCCATGCGCCGGGTTCAGGATTGGCTTGCTACCTCTGGCCTATCCGCCAAGCTAATCCTCCAGGTCCACGACGAGCTGGTTCTCGAAGCAGATCTCACCGATGTGCCGGCAATTTCAGACAAAGTCCGTGAAATAATGACCTCAGTCGTCACCCTCAGCATTCCCCTCCTTGTAGATGTTGAAACAGGAACCAACTGGGGCGATTTATATTAGGACGACGTCGGACTTCGTCCTAGTCAATGTTTTCAGGCACGGGACGAAGTCCGACGTCGTCCCTGTACTGCACTCAAGCTGGACAAATTTGGTAATTTGTGGCAGACTACAGCCACGATTTGCTTTAATCGCTCCGACTTTCCGGCGCGTCACACAGCAATCAAGGAGTCTTTCATGGCTAAGCCCTGCCCACTGTTCAGCGTTCCCTTCATCATCAAGATTTGCAACAAGGTCGCCGTCACTCACGCCTTCGGCAACATGGCCTTCTTCGAGAAGTGCCTGTGCAAGCTCGCCAGCGGTGACTCCTTCACGATCAGGGTCACCTACAGGAGCACTGAGGACAGACACATTCACGAAACGCTACTTCGGCAGTTGGTCTGGTTCTTCGAAGACAAGGTGTACTTCACCACCTCGCCAGCCATTCCAACCAATGAGGTCGAGCAGTTCATATGCTTCTGGACCTTCAAGCCTCGGCACAACATCGCCGCCCAGATTGCTGCCTGATTGTGTCATCACCTTGCCTCGTCGTGTCGGCCCCTCGTCTTCGGACTGGAGGCCTTCGCTTTTTCCGCCAAAATCGTCTACCATAAGCAGGCTATGATCATCTTTATCTACGGCGACGACGGCGTCCGGCTGAAAGCTAAACTTTTGCAATTAACAACTCAATTCGCCATAAAATTTGACCAGTCAGGTCTAAACCTCGCCAATTTCCCTGCCACACCACAACAAAACTTCCCAACCATTCTCCAGTCCATCACCACCTCCCCTTTTCTTAGTGAAAAGCGCATGGTCATCGTTCACGATCTTCTGGACGGCCTCAAAAAGGACGACGCCATCACCTGGGCAGAGGGTCTCGCTAAAACCCCCTCATCCACAATCCTCGTTCTCGTCGACAACCTCGCTTCAGAAAAGGTAGAAAAACATGAGCTTTTCAAACGCTTAAAAGATGTCGCCGAAGTTCACGCGTACGCCGAGGTAAAACGCCAAGGCCAAGCTCTCTACATTTGGTTGGTCGACGAGGCCAAAAAACAAGGCGGTCAGCTCAGCTTATCGGTGGCTTCTGATCTTGCTGCCCGTGTTGGCGATGATGCTTGGCAACTGCAAAATGAGCTCGCCAAACTCGTCGCCTATGCCAAAGGCTCGGCAATCACCACCACCATGCTCGACCAACTTGTTCAAAGCAACAGTGAATCCAACATCTTTGCTTTCATCGACGCCCTCAGCCAGCGCGACGCCAAAAATGCCCTCCGCTTGCTCGCCACCGAACGCGCCGCCGGCTCCGTGGACTTTTACCTCTTAACCATGCTCGCCCGCCAAATCCGCATTCTTCTCCAAATCCGCGTCTTGTTGGAGGACGAACCAGGTGCTGCCGCAAATATCGCTAAACGCCTATCTCTGCACCCCTTTGTTGCTGGCAAGGCAGCCGCACAAGCTAAGCACTTCTCACTTCCCCAACTCATCTCGCTTCACAAACTGCTTACTAAGCTCGACCATAGCGCCAAAACTGGCGGCCTTAGCGCCAGCCTGGCAGTAGACCGCCTGGTCGCCGAAATGCTGGCTATTTAGGGGGCTGTTCTTGACGCTTGCCTGACATTCCGCTACACTTCGCCCATTCTTCCGTTAATCAATTCCCCACCAATTTTGCTATGCCAAATCTCCGAAACGCCATAAAAGCCTTGCGCCAAGCCAATGTTCGCGCCGAACGAAACGCCGTTCGCCGCAACCTCGTCGACAGCCTAAAGCGCCAGTTCCGCAAAGCCTTGGAAGCTGGTAAGGCCGCCGACGCCAAAACAATCTACACCAAGCTTACTCAAGCCCTGGACAAAGCCGCTGGCAAGAATGTCATCAGCGCCAACACCGCCGGTCGCACCAAGTCCCGCCTGGCCGCCAAACTAAACCTCGCCCTCAAAAAATAATCCCCACCCACAAAAACTCGGCCAATCGGTCGAATTTTTGTTTTCACTGCTAAGCACTGACAGTGCCTAGCAGCTGCCAGGCATCACTGTACCTCGGCAATTAACCGTTTAAGTAACTCAATCGGCATGCCGAGGAAACTACCATCGACGCTGTTGTGCTCTCTCTCATGCACTATCATCATCGATTTTTCTGCTAGCAATCCCCCAGCAGCTTTCATCACGAAAGGGTTTTCAACGATTTTCTCAATCTCATCAATTAAGCTTTTGTTATAAAAAACGCTTGCCAAATCAATACCAAACGCAGACTTTTTAGTTACAGTATTCGTTACCATCACACCATTAATGATTTCTGCCGGATGGTCAGTATATGACACTAGAAATTTCATTGCCTCTTCCCTACTCTCGGGCTTTTCTCTTATTTCGCCATTGCAAACAACCACCTGATCAGCGGTAATAAGTAATGCAGGATAATCTATTCTATTCAACAGAGCATTAGCCTTAGCCTGTGCAAGTTTAAGCACGAGCTTCTGTGGGTCAGCGTCGCGAATCGCCTTCTCATCAATATCTGCACTCATTTGCTCAGCAACCACAATCCCCGCCTCCTTCAAAGCCTGAGCCCTAGATCGTGACTGCGAACCTAAGATAATTTTCATATTACAAGACTTTCTAGTCAATCATCGGTTTCTCAACGGCATCAATATCCAGGATATCCTCACTCGACCCATCGGTGATCTTCACCACATCCTTGCTCATCTTCTTCAACTCATTACTCGAAAGATTATATTGATTGATTACCGTCGACAAATTACTCCCAACTTTACTATGAAACTCTGCAAAGGCTCGGAAATGCTTACCCAAATCCGCTACACGCTTTAAAATGTCCTGTGTTGATTTCTCGAGCTGTAACTCCCGCAGTCCAAGTAGCACGGTCTGTAGATAAGCAAAGAATGATGTCGGCGAAACTATCATCACATGCTTACTAAAAGCATATTCCAATAAATTACGGCTGTTAATTCCCGAACCAATCTCCGCATTCATCAAATTATAATACACGCCCTCAGCTGGAATAAACATGAAAGCAAAATTCATTGTGCCGTTCTGTTGTTGAATATATTTTGATGTTTCGTCAATTCGCGTTTGAATATCCGACTTCAAATCCTTTTCTAACTGTAGTTTGCGCGCAGGGTCCTGCTCTTCCATTAACCGATTGTAATTTTCCAAGCTGAACTTGGCATCAATCGGTATTATTTGATCGCGAATCAATATAACGGCATCAGCAATCAACTCCTTACCCGTCGCCTCATTATTACCAAGATGATATTGTGTCTTATACGCATCTTTCGGCAATACATTGCTCAACAAAGTCTCTAACCAATACTCACCCAGTACACCCCGCTGCTTAGGATTGCGTAGAATGTTTTGTAAATTTTGTAATTGCGAAGAAAAATCGAGTACCTGCTTATTCGTCGCATCAAGCGTAGCCAGCCTTCCTGTGACATCTTGCATAGTCTTGCTCGTCTCGTGCATATTCTTCATCATCTGCTCAAACTGCGCTGCCGCACTCTTCTGCGCATCACTTATTCCGCGGTAAAGCTGATCATTTGTTCGGTCGAGCTTTGCATGAACCTCTTGCCTCTGCTCACTATTGAGGCGCTGCATTTCTTGACGCAGGTTATCTAGCGCCGTACCAAGTTCCTTAGCTAACTCACCACCATTAGTTTTTTTGCTAGCCTCACGCCAAAAATACAACACAACACTCACCACCAACACAACCAGGGTAACAACTAATAATACATTTTCCATATTGACCCAAAGCTTAAAGATGACTATACTCGCCTGACCGAGTTTACAGTATAACACGACGGCAGACGAACAACATTTAGCGGAACTTTCAGATTTGAGGCTAGTTTTAATGAACTGCTAGTAACGAATCTATTTTAGCAGGACTGTCAGATTTGAGACTAGTTTGGGTGCGGAGCAAGCCGAGCTTTCGAGACTCACTAGATCCGTGAGTAGAGGAAGTCGGCGTAGCTCCAAGCCCAAAATAGGCCAAAGCTGGCAGGACTGGAATGAGACCTCGTAGCTCAACTGGATAGAGCAGGTCCGTCCTAAGGACAAGGTTACAGGTTCAACTCCTGTCGAGGTCAGAGAAATATATGTGTCTAGGCTATTGTAGACAAATGCGTTATCCTCACATGTAACGATACGAGTTTAGAAGAAATTAGGGCCTGTGGCTCAGTTGGTAGAGCGCTGCATTCGCATTGCAGAGGTCAGCGGTTCGAATCCGCTCAGGTCCACCAGTCATATTGTCAGCAGAAAAGTGGGTATTGCAGTCATAAATTACAAAAAAAGCATAATCTCCCGATCTGGGGGATTATGTTTTTTATGAAGACAGGATGATGGTTGAGCTCATACACCTAAGGCTAAAATTAGGAAACATGTGAATCGAGGCTACTCTGAGATTTTGAGAAACCAATAATCTGTTGATAACCTGTGGATTGTGTGGATAACTAACGGACTTATTTGTAAGCAGGGAAACTAATAATCCAAATCTACATCTTCGATGATCAGATTAAGTTGCTAGATGCTAAACTCCATTATAGGGGTGTGGATAACGCTTCTAGAGCCACTTATCAAGCCAATCTGATCGCCACAAACGGCTGGCGCTAAAATATCACGACTTTTCTATTCTTAGCTAATATTAGCCAAAATAATCAAAAAATTAAGCATGATAATAGTCAACGCCATCGTAGACAAACCAAAAATAATTTTTGTATTCAAAATTAGGCTGTCTTAGCCATATATGACACAACGCCAAAAATTGAGCACCTCTCAAAGGCGAAAGAAGAAACCTTATCCATAAATCAGGAAAATACAGAAGCAAGAATTTCAAGTAACATATGCAAAAACCAAGCAAAAGTTATCCACAGATTTCAGTTTTACCCACGAAAAATTATAGAAATATGAACAAAAATATGTCATCACAACCCGAAAATTTGCCAAAAAACACCAGTTTTGTCTACGCTAGAGTAGACAAAACTATGAAACACCGTGAAACTCTTAAAAAATAATTTAAGTATTCAGTCTCCAGTTCGTTTTTCAAATCAAAGCAAATCCACAAGTAGCTCAGCCACGCAATTCGCGGTATACTGCAGTCATATGCAGCGTCGTCTTGGCCTAATCTTATCCCTCACATTCATCATGATTCTGTCCTTGGATCCCCAACAAGTACTAGCCACCATGTCCTCAACTAACTACCAGATAAGCTGGGACTCAGTTGGCGTTGGCGGCTCGGACACCGCCTCATCTGCTACCTACAGGCTTCGCGACAGCCTCAACTTCCTAGCCGGCGATGCCAGTTCCACCAGCTATCAGCTAAGCACTGGTTACCGCGCCGGCGTTTATGATCGAGTAGCCGATTTCTCAGTTGTCTCTCAACTCCGTTCCAGCGCCGTCGCCGCCCTCTCTGCCACCTCAACAACCGTTACTGTCACCTCCACCGCCGGTTTCTCGGTTGGTGACTATATTGTTGTCGTCGCCAACGAAGGCGAGGCGCAAATAGCGGAAATGGGTCAAATAACCCTTATTTCTAGCCCTATAATCACCGTCGACGCATTTAACGGGGCTGGGCCGTCAATCGACGGTAGTAACGACCTTGTTTACCGCCTCTCAGGAAGTGCGCTCAATCTCGGTACCATGACTGCCGCCGCCGTCAGTACCACCATCATCGGTTGGGAAGTCACCGCCGATGTCGCCCAGGGTTACAGCGTTTATGTCATGGAAGACCAGGACCTCAGAAACGCCGACTTAATCGCCATCAGTGATGTCAGCGACGGCACAGTTAGCGTAGGAGTAGGGGAGTACGGCGCCAAGTCATCAGATCTTACTCTCGCCTCATCCACTTTCGATTCTGTCGACACCGCCCTCACCTCGTCCCTGCAACAGGTTGCCAGCCGCGACAACAATAGCTTCAGTACTCGCGACTTCCTAACCCTCAAGGTTGCTCCCTCAACCACGCAAGCTACTGGATCCTACACGCAAACCCTCAGCCTCATCTATGTCGGCGATTACTAATGCCCGCCATGTTTTATTCTCACTTATCAGTCTGCTATTATTTTTGCTGCCAAGCTCGGCTCTAGCTATCTCCTTCACCCCAACAGCCGCAGATCTAGCGGTCATGCCGGGGGAAACGGCAACTCAATCATTTACCATAACTAGCAACGCAACCAGCGCACAAAACTACACAACCAGTAGCTATCTTGTTCATTTCAACAGCGACACTCATGAACCCATTTTTGACGCTTGGCCAACTTCCATGAATTCATGGGTCGTCATCGATACCACCAATTTCACTCTCCAAACGAATGAACAAAAAAATATTTCGATGACGCTCTCAATTCCTGCTGACGCAGCGGACACTTCTCTTGTCATTGGCCTAATCATTCGCGAAGTCGCAGAAGTCGGGGCGCTAAATGTCACGAGCGGCGTTAGCAGCCTCGTCTTCGTTACCATCGGCCAGCCAACCGTAAATGCTGTACTAACTAGTTTCTCTCCATCATCATTAATCACTAACTCCTTACCGGTCGACCTCACTACTAACATTATCAACAGCGGCGACCGCACACTTCAATCATTCGGCACAGTTACGGTGTATAATGTACTAAGTAAACGAGTCGCCACTCTCAGTCTCAATCCAACACAGCGCCGCATACCAGCTGGCCAAGATAGGTCATTCACAGCAACCTGGGGTGCCTCACGGCAAACAGGTAATTTTTTTCAGGAGTTTTGGCGCGAGGTGACCAATCCAAGAATTGGCCTCTTTACGGCAGAATTGCTAGCTGCACCATACCCAGATGGGGAAGTAACCCTCAGTCAAACTTCGCACATCATTGTGCTGCCTTGGCGCGTGTTACTTGTCATTATTGGCCTTGGTACAGCCATGACAATTACTGTTCGTCGTCCGCGTGATCGGCGATAACCTACTCGTGTGAGGAAGTTTTTCAGGCAATTAAAGGCCACTTTTTTTGTCATACTTGGAGGAGTATGTATTTTGCCGTTGTCGTTCACGCACGCCGCCACCGTAACGGATATCTATGATCAGCCATCGTCGCTAGTTATTTCAACTGCCTCAAACCATAAGTTTGTCTTTACACCAGCTAGCAACATTGACGCTGGCGACACCTTAACCTTCTCATTCGCCTCACAATTCACAACTACCTCAATCGTCGAGGATGATGTTGACATCGCGGACGACAGCGTTGACCTAACAACAGCCAGTAATTGTTCCGGAACCGATCAGGCCTCAGTTGCCATGGCGAGTAATATCTTAACCATCACCATTTGTGCTGGCGACGGGGGAGACATCGCAGCCGGCAGTTCTGTTGTTGTCGAAGTTGGTACCAACGCCGCAGCATCAGGCAGCGGCACGCACCAAATAACCAATCCAACCACGGCCGCCACCTACTACATCACTCTCGGTGGTACCTTCGGCGATTCTGCTTCAATTCCTCTCCCCTTCGTCACGAGCGATACTGGTGGCGTTTCCGGCACCATTGTTGCCAGCGACACTGGTGGCGGCGGTGGCGGTTGCGGTGCTTGTGGTAGCGACCCAACCCCCGATCCAGATCCGGCTCCAACCCCCGATCCGCTACCAGACCCAACGCCAGTACCAGATCCAGTACCTGAACCAGAACCCTCCCCAGAGCCAGCCCCCACGCCAGCTCCTGCGCCATCTCCCGACACCGCACCATCACCAACCTCGTCAGGCACGCCAGCTCCAACACCCTCGTCCTCGTCGGATTCAACGCCGCCGCCATCATTACCAGTTACCGACACCGAACCAACAGCGGATACTGAGCCGATAACTCCACCAATAGCCGAACCAGTTGCCCCAACAGCTACTTTGTCGGCTATTTCAGCCTCCATCATCGTCAGCGGCGGTCTAACAATCCTGCCCGACGATTCTACTTTCACCACTCTTAGCGGCACCCAATCTACAATTAGCGTCGCCCTTGACGACACGGCCTCAGTCAGCGAAGCACGGGTCATCATAAACAATGTCGCTTACACCCTAACTCTCAACGCCGACGATTCATTCACAGCCAATGTCGCTCTACCAACGGCTAGCACCGCCCTAACTGTCGAGGTTGACTTCGTTGATGGCACCACTAGCAACTCCTCATATCTCCTCAATATCCAAGGCAGCGGCATGGTCTACGAGGTTATAAATAAATCGTGGGTACCAGTTAATGGCGCCATGGTTACGGTTTACCAAAGCAGCGGGGGACAGCGCACCGCCTGGGACGCCACAGCCTACGGGCGCATCAACCCAATTATAGTTGGCGAGAACGGCGCTTTTTCATTATATGTACCAAACGGTACCTATACTATTGTCGCCAGTCATAATGGCTATCAAGACGGCACCAGCGGAACACTCGTTATTCGTAACCACATTCTCGCGCCCTCAATCGAGCTTAAACCCGCAGCCATCACCGCCCCAGCATCACTACTAGAAAATATCCGAACAATTCCAGAAGTTCAAATTGCCACCAGCATTGCCGTACCAGCCACCGCAGTTCTCGCCGCCACCTCGGTCATTGTTCTTGCCTCATCGTTTAGCCTTCTCCCGTATCTCCAATACCTTTTCACCGCACCTTTTCTCTTTTTTGCTCGTCGCAAGCGTAAGGCCTTCGGTACTATCTACAACGCTGCCAATAAACTTCCAGTCGATCTCGCCATCGTCCGCCTGTTCTCAAGTCCTGAACATAAGCTCATCCGTAGCGTTGTTACCAACCAAAAAGGCGAGTACCTACTTTCGATTGCCGCCGGCACCTACACTATCGAAGTCATTAAACCAAACTTTTCCTTCCCCAGCCTAATTCTGCAGGGTAAAAAAGATGACGGCGCCTACCTCGATGTTTACACCGGCCAAATCATCACCGTCACCGACCAAGAAGCCACCATCGCTGCGAACATTCCGCTCGATCCCGCCGGCGTTATCACGGTCGCCACACCTCGTCACGCCGCCCTCATTCGTTTCCTCCGTATCTTCCAGCAAATCGTGGCCATCATCGGCATTGTCGTCTCAGTCATCGTCCTCATCATTACTCCAACAATTTTCACCGCGTTGATGTGTGTAATTCAGTTGCTCGTTTACATTTTAATCCGTCGACTAGCTCGTGTTCGCAAACCAAAAGGGTGGGGAATCGTCTACGACGAAAAAACAAAACTTCCCGTTAGCAACACCGTCGTCAGATTATTCGAACCAGTGTATAATAAACTCATCGAAACCGTTTTGACGGATCGTTTTGGTCGCTACGCCTTTCTTGTCGGACCAAGTAAGTATTTCGTTAGCTACGACAAGCCAGGTTTCACTAGCAAGATTGTCCGTCCCATCGACTTTACTACTAGCACTGAACCAACCGCCCTCGCTCTCGACATTCCACTCGCCGAAGCCCCTGAAACAAAAGAGATATGACAACTGCGCTAGCCTCTCATTTGCGTAAATATCTAGCTGGCTCACTCCTTGCTGTTTTGTTGTCTATTGGTCTCTTCAGTTCAAATACATCTCAAGTTAATGCCGCCGTCTCTGCTCCAAACATTCTGAACTACCAGGGCCGACTCCTAAATGCCAGCGGTGTACCAGTCAGCAATGCAACTGCCGAGATGATCTTCATAATTAGCACATTATCAACTGAGGTAGGATCTGGAGACCCTGAGTGTCTATGGTCAAATAGTAGCTCCAGTTGCGTTAGCAGCACTGCCCGTACAGTGACACTAACCGACGGCCTATTCAGCGAGAACCTCGGCGATACCTCTCTCGCCAGTCCGTATCTTGCAATTCCAGATACGATTTTTTCAACTTACTCCACACTTTATTTACAGGTTACAGTTAACGGCGAAACGCTTCTACCATCTAAGCGCATCACTGCCACCCCGTATGCCTTAAACGCCGACTCCCTCGACGGCTACGATTCAACCCAAGTTGGCGCCACAAGTGCCGCTGCCCTAGTACTTGGCGACACAGGTAATTTAATATTAACAGGTAACCCAAGCGGTTCAGCTATTGGTAATGGCTCCCTATATATAAATCCAGCAACAGGTGATGTGTCAGCTAATGATATTTTATTCGGATTGGCTGTCAGTGGTGTTACCAAATACAGCCTTGATGCCGAAGGTGACAGTGTCATCACTGGCGACCTAGCGCTTAACGGTGGCGACTTCACAACTGTTGCAACAACTTTCAATCTCCTAACCACCACCGCCACAACCCTCAACTTTGCTTCTGCAGCTACTACCCTCAAAATCGACGACGCAGCTGGTGGCTCTACCAAAACCATAAACATCGGCGGCGTCACTGGCAACAGCCCCGATGCCATCAGTATTTCCACAGAAGGCACACAAGCCGACACCATCATCATCGGCAACAATAATGCCGCTACACTCTTCACCTTAACTGGTGGTAATGACTGGTCGCTCGACAGCGCTGGCCTGTTCACAACAGCCGGGAGTATCGCGGTTAACGGTGGCGGAGTTTCATCAACTGCCGCTCTCGCTCTATCATCATCAACAGCTGATATTTCGTTATCACCAAGCGGCGGCGGTGGCGCAGGGCTAGTTTATGTCACAGCTGGCGACTCCTTCGTGGTTGGCAACACCACTACCACCGCGCCATTTGTCATAACTGGCGACACTAATGTTATGCGTCTTGGCGATGGTGTCGATGACGCCAACACTCCGACTATCAACTTTTACTCCTCAAACAACTCTGCCAGCAGCGGCGCGCTTTCCTACCTTGATACTGATGCCTTTGATTTTTCTGGAGGCGGCTTTGTCGTTAATAGTGTCAACACCAACTCTGGGACATCACAATCATTTTTAGACAACACCGTCACCACGGGCGATGGTATGACAATCGAGGTCGCAGCTCTAACGGACGGCAACGGCTTAATCGTTAAGCGTACAGACGGCGTTACCAATTTTACTGGTAGCCTCATGGATGTCCAACAGCTAGATATTGATCCGGCCAGCACAGGAGTAGCTCTCCGTGTTACTCAAAATGCAAACAATTCAGGTTGCGTCGCTAGCCCTTGTGCCAGAGGCCTCTTCATAGCCCAAACCTATACAACAGGCCATATAGCCAATGATTCCGGTGGCAGCGCATTGGCTATTGATGTCAATGAGACAGGCAGTTCAGATGATGCCATTGTTCTACGCGCTGGTGCTTCCACCACTTTCCGTGTCACCACAGCTGGCGATGCCTATGCCGACGGCGCGTTCAGCGGATCAGGTGCTGACTTAGCTGAGTATTTCGCCACCAATGATGCTGCTCTAAGCGGCGGGAAAATTGTCTGTCAGGATGCCGCAGACAATAGTTCCGTCAAACAGTGCGCCGCTGGCGAAACAAATCCAATTGGCGTCGTTTCCACCAACCCTGCCTTCATCGGCAACATTATCGGTGACGGTTCGGAGGATTTTCGTCATAATCCCAAATATCGTTTAGTCGGTCTGCTTGGTCAAATCGATACCATCGTTGACAGCAGCGGGGGATCTATCAATATCGGCGACCCTATTTCCACCTCCTTAATTACTAGCGGTCATGGCGCCAAGGCCGTGAGCGCAGGTCGCATTATCGGTTACGCGCTCGAGCCACTGACTGCTGACACCGGCAGTATCCGCGTTCTCGTTCAACCTCAATGGTTCAGCACTACGCAGCCAAGCCAAAGCTTGGCAACAGCAGCCGAGGTTATTGCGGATAATCCAATAACCGTAGCAGACAATTCAGTCTCAGCCGTTACTAATACCTCAATCCTAGACATCGACGGTTCGCTCAACATGAACGGTGGCCGCATTCTTTCAATCTCTTCGTTGCAAGGCCTCGGCGGTAACTGGCACCTTGCGGAGAACGGAGACTTCACTACCCATGGCCAGTTCATCGGTCTCATCAACGGCTATAGTGGCGCACCAGTAGAAACCTATTCAACTATGAGTCGCCAACACCTCATTCAGCTTAGTGGTACCTCTACCCTTGAGAACGGTCTTGCCCACATTCTCTTCTCTGAAGTCGACGCTAACTTCGCCGACATTATTAGCAACACATCGCCCTACCGCGTCATCGCTACACCTTCTGGTCTCACTGGCCAAATCTATATCAGCGAGCGCGACAATACCGGCTTCACTATCCGCGACCTCAACAACTCCAGCGGTGTCCTGGTCGACTGGCTTGTCATGGCCTATAACAAGGACTTCCCACCAAACTCGGCTATCATCGAACCAAACAACCCTCCCCCAGTTATGGGGGAGATGGAGGGGGCTTTAATTACTCCAGAAGTTAGCGAGCCAGCGCCAGACTCTACTGATCCAGCCACTGAAACAGTTGCCGAATCAGTCGACGAGCTAACTTCGGTGGAGCCTCCTGCAGAACCACCAGCCATCATCGAAGAGCCAATAACCGAAGCTGCCTCGGAACCAATAATCGACACTCCAGCTATCGTCGAGCCAGCAATAGAACCAGTTGCCGATCCTCTAGTTATTGCTGAGCCAATTGTAGAAGCTCAAATTATCGAAGCACCAATCGCTGAAGTGGCACCAGAGCCAGTCACTGAGTAGCCTATGAAATTTTCGTTCATTCGTTTGAGCCAATCCTGGGCGTCAGCTGCGCTCCTAATTCTAGCCGTCGCTGTTCCCCTTTTATATCTCCCAATTTCCATCGAGCCACGCGAACTCATCAAACAAACCCTGCTCGTTCTCGTGGTCATGCTGACAAGCCTTTCCCTAGTCGCCACTATCATCCAAACTCGCACCATCACCATTCGTCGCGACTGGGGCTACCTACTTTTTATCCTACTCATCATCGCCCTGCTCGTTACTCCAGGTCTCCGCGAATCACCTTACTTGTCATTAATGGGTCAGGCTGGACAGGAATACACCAGCGTTCTTAGCTTTATATCGTTCGGCCTCCTATTTTTCGTCGGAGCGGAATATCTAAAAACCCCAAACCAAATTCGTCGTCTCCTGTGCGCCGCGCTCATCGGTGGATCATTAATTTCACTTTTTACACTCCCAACATTCATTGGCGTTACCTGGCTCCCAAATATAGTTGGCACGCCAAATGCGCTTGCTGTTTACCTCGTCTCCATGATGTCGTTAGGCCTGGGTCTCTGGCTCACGAACGACCCCGAAGCTGCTCATTCAGTCATCCCTAGCGGTCTTGCTGGTAAAGTTGTTCACACTTCAATCGCCGTCACCTCGTTCACAACCATTGCCACACTACTAGCCATCGACTACACTCCACTTTGGGTTCTCTTACTCGTCGGCCTTGGCAGCCTTTTCCTAATCGCCTTCATTAAAACGAACCATTTTAAGCAGCACAGTCGCTTTGTGCTACCAATGCTACTCTTCGGTCTTGGTGTAATTTTCGCCTTCTTACCAAGCCCAATTAACAGCCCTTTTCTAGCCGAGGTCTTACCAACTCAGTCAGCCAGCCTCGCCATCACCACCTCCACACTGCAAGATGGCTCTCTTCTCTTCGGTACCGGAGCTGGTACCTACGGTTTTGACTACGCCGCTCACCACTCTCCTACAATAAATCAAACCTACTACTGGGACAGCACCTTTAGCCAGGGCAGCTCCTACTTCCTCACACTCCTACCAACGCTCGGCCTAATCGGCACGGGTTTGTATTTACTAATCTGCCTCTCCATTCTAGGTGGCTCACTTTTGTGCCTCTTCAACCGTCATCACACTCTTGCCAGCACTCAAATAATTGTGCCCCTCACTGCTTGGCTCGTCCTTTTCGCTGCACAATTTCTCGTTTCTTCCAACATGACACTCACCACCATCTTTTGGTTGCTCTCTGCTGTTTTAGCCGCCCTCTCCACCAAAAAATTATACGAAGCCGCCCTAGACAAATCACCTCGCACTAGTCTTGCCGCAACCTTCTTAGCAGTTTGTTTCATCCTCGTCGTAATCACTACACTCTTCATAACGGGTTCCCGTTACGCCGCCGAGCTTTCCTTCAAGCAAGCCGTAACTCTTAGTCAAACAGGCGGCAGTCAAGACAGCGTCATCGTAGCCCTTGATCACGCTGCCGTTATCAATCGCTGGAGCGACATTTACTACCGCAATCTTGCTCACGCTTTATTACAGAAAACAGCCACGGCTCTAAAACAACCTAAAGTCGATCAAACCTACATTCAACAGCTCATTAGTGCCAGCATCAATGCCGCCCAACGCGCTACCGAACTCTCCAGTAATAATGTCGCTAACTGGCTTGCCCTTGGCGACACCTATCAAGAAATCTCGCCAGTTATTACCGACGCCCTGCCTCTCGCCCTAGCTGCCTATCAAGCCGCTCATAGCCTCGCACCAAACAATCCTCGTCATCTCGTCAGTCTTGCCAAAGCAAACACGGCTATTGCCGACGCAGCTGCTATAGTCATGCAGGGTACAGATAAAGATTTAGCCGCAGCCGCAAAAATCACCCAAGCTGCAGCCCTGGACGCCGGCCTAGCGGCCCTTCTCACCGCTCAAAAACTCAAGCCAGACTACGCCACGGCCGGTTACTATCTAGCCGGAATCTATGAACGCCAAGGCAAGCTCGCCGACGCTATTGCCGGGCTCGAGGCCATCCGTACAACCAACCCAAATGATGTTGGCGTCGGCGTCCAGCTTGCCCTTCTCTACATTAAACAGGGTAAAAATAATCTCGCCAAAACAGAACTTCTCCGCGTCCTTACCATCAGTCCAAACTATGCCGACGCCCACTGGTACCTGGCCACCATCCTCGAAAATGAAGCCGACCTTGAGGGCGCCATCATTCAGGTAGAAGCAGTCGCCCTCTCAAATCCAAACAATGAACTTGTGAAAACACGCCTTTCACGCCTCCGCCAAGGCCTAGCGGACAAACTTCTTCCTCCGCCTTTAGAACCAACCCTTAGCGTTGACCAACCCTAAGGGTTCTTGCTATTGTCCTACCAGTTATTTTATTGTCTCGTTATGTTAAATGTCGGTATCGTCGGTCTGCCAAATGTCGGCAAGTCCACCCTTTTCACAGCGCTAACCAAAAAACAAGTTGATTGCGCCAACTTCCCATTCTGTACCATCGAGCCAAATGTTGGCGTAGTTGAGGTTCCAGACGCTCGCCTCAAAGTACTTTCCGACATGTCGAACTCGACCAAAATAATCCCAACTGCCATCGAATTCGTCGACATCGCCGGCCTAGTAAAAGGCGCCCACAAAGGCGAAGGTCTCGGCAATAAGTTCCTGGCCAACATTCGCGAAACAGACATGATCGTTCATGTCGTTCGTCAATTCATTAACGACGATGTAACTCATGTTGACGGCTCCGTCGATCCTCTCCGCGATGTCGAAGTCATTGAGCTCGAGCTCGCCATGGCCGACCTAGCCACCGTGGAAAAGATGCGCGATAATCTAGCCAGCAAAATGAAAGGCGGCAAGAACACGGACCTCGCCCCACAGGCCAGTGCCATAGAAAAATGGTTTACCGCCCTCACGGCTGGTCGCCTCGCCGTCAATATCGAACTTACCGACGAGGAAAAGGTCGCCGTCCAAGGCATAATGTTGCTTACCAATAAACCAATTCTCTACATCGTCAATGTCGACGAAGAAACGGCCACCAAAACCGACTGGGTTTCGCCCCTCGGTCCAAACCGCCTAGCAATTCCAATCTCCATCAAAATCGAAGCTGAGCTGGCTGGTCTGCCAGGCGACGACACGGCTATTATGCTGCAAGAACTCGGTATGAAAGAGTCCGGCCTAGATACCGTTATTCGTGAATGCTACAAGCTCCTGCATCTCATAACATTCCTCACCACCGGCGAAATGGAAACCCGCGCCTGGACCATTCATACCGGCACCAAAGCGCCACAAGCCGCTGGCGTCATTCACACCGACTTCGAAAAAAACTTCATCCGTGCCGAAGTCATCTCCTACCAGGACTATGTCACCCTCGGCGGCGAATCCGGTGCTCGTGACGCTGGTAAACTTCGCATCGAAGGCAAGGACTACATCATGGCTGACGGCGATGTCTGTCACTTCCGTATTGGTGGTTAGGACGACGTCGGACTTCGTCCCTGACCTGTAAACATTGAACGGGACGAAGTTCGACGTCGTCCTCGGGTTATTCGTCAATCAACATATCGGGTCTCAGCACAGTATTATTATCTACCCCAGAGATGACAAAATCTTCATAGTCATCTGCATTTTTAAAGCAGGCCATGATGGTTTGGTTATCTATCAACAGATTTCTCTCAAGACCGATGTAGTGTCGGTAGCTAGACCACCGATAATTTCGAAGAGCATTTTTTATTTCACCTATTTGCAGGCCTAGATGCGCCACTGGGTTAAGGTGAACATATCGAGTAATGTATAGGAAATGTGACTCTGTTTCTATTGGTACCGATCTAAAGGCACTCCCGAAGATGACACCAGCATGACCATGTCTAGCCGTTATATATTTCGAATAACTTGTACCCAAGCGATGCATAAATTTAGCAATTCCACCTTCTATCAATTGCTCCAGTACAAGATGATAATGATTAACCATTAATACATAGGCGACAATTTTCACTAACGGGTCGGTCTGTGCAATTGGATGTTGCCAGACATCAATTCTGCCTTTACCTGATGGAAGCGGTGTTTGGCTATTCAGTAACATTAAACTTTTCAAAAACCTTATCCTATCAATGTCATCGTAGAAAATTGGCCTTTTACCGGCTCCACGGTTGAAACAGTGATATATTTCATCGTTAACAAACATGTGAGTACGCATAAACTAATTTCGCGCTGAACAAAAAGACCCCAGCGTATAAGTCGGGGAGATATCTATATTGCACCGCGAATATGTATTAAGGTCAAACCTTAGTTGTGGATAAATACTAAGGACGACGCTGAACGTCGTCCTTTTCAATGTTTGCAGGCCCGGGACGAAGTCCGACGTCGTCCCATTATTTCGTAAATCGGAAAAACCTCCGTCCCACCAACTGTCCCTCACGATGGTAAATGAGCGGTTCGTGGGGCAGTGGGGAATGCGTGTAGCCCAAGCCCTCAAAAATCTTTACTACCGGCGCCTCAAATGTTTGCCCATCTAGATAGTGTACGGGTGTCGCCACAATCACGACGCCATTGTCTTTTAACACACCTCGCAGCGTCCCAAAACTCTCATTGTAAAGTGTTTCAATATAATCAACCGCCTTGTACAAATCAACAGTCGTCTCAACACCACGGCGGGGAAGTCCCAGGTAAGTCTCCGTAATAATCATGTCGACGGTACCCTCCGGCAAACGGTTACTCACCTCACTTGCTTTAGCCGCGAACACATCTACCTCACCAACATTGATGCCGCGTTCCTTCAGCCAGGCCATATTGTGCTGCGTGTCATGAACTGCACCGCTCGCAATGTCGCTGCCAATCACCTTGTTTGCGCCGAGCATAGCGCCTTCCATCAAAACAGTACCGCTACCACAGAATGGATCCAAAATCGACTTATTCTTGGCACTCACGCCAGTCAAGTTGATCATCATGCGTGCCAGCTTTGGTGGCAACATGCCTTGCTTGGCATTACGGCGTGGTCGGCCAAAATCCCGTTCACTCCAATCATTCGCGTCCTGCACGGCACTGGTCATGCCAATCACCACCTTATCCTTCGCAGCCAACAGTACAAACTCCGCACCCTTAGCGATCAAATCATTCTGGGCTACCGAAACCGCATTCAACGCTGGCTCTTTACTCATGACAAATCGTGCGCTACGGCCGGCAGATTTCAGGTTGCTCTTCACCGTCATGCCAATAATTCTTGACTGGGCATACAACTTTTGCACAGCGCTAGTCTGACCAAAGTCGTAAATACTAATTCCAAAATGGAGCTTGGTCTCTCGTGTCTCCTGCTCCAGCTGACTGGTTAAAAAAGTAATCAATTCAGCCGCCTCGACCTTCGCCACCTCACCAATCACATAACCGATCTTCTGCGTTCCGCCGAGCTTACTTAATAAATCGATAAAGTTACCCTGCAAATCCTCAAAAATTGCCACTTCACCAGCGCTGGCAGTAGCGATAGCTCCAGTTTGCGCCGTAATTTCGGCCATAGAGAGGTCAGGATGTGAGCCAAGAATTGCGAAAGTTTGCATATATGGCGCTAGGGTAACTGATTTTCGGCTTTTTGGCTAGTATTCGCCCGATCAAACATAAATATAACTAAGGATCCTATTATCCCCATCGTATGTTATAATCCCTTTACTTATGCCCCAATCCCTCCTCTGCCTAAACTCTCGTGCTGCCATGACAGACATCCGCCGCTGTCAGGCGGAGTTCATTGT
>JAGVNL010000021.1 GCA_020053275.1 bacterium | reverse complement strand
TATGAAAGAGGTTCTTATACGAGTCTGCTCGTATCGGGGGCTCTTTTTGGCTTTTGAGGACAGCCCTCTAAACATACCTTGCTTCAAATATCATTAAGCAAAATTAGTGGCACATTCAGTTTACGCAAAAACCATGAACAATCGTTGAATCTGTAAGGAGAAACAATAACCGGAGCAACCTTCTTTTCCTGCCATAGTTTAACTAGAGGAGCGAAGTCGCCATCACTGGAAATCAGGATACCTTGAGATACAGTTAGTTCAACAGTATCTCTGGTTGCTTGAATAGCAAGATCCACATCACAGTTGCCCTTAATCCTGCCAGCATCGTTATAGATAACTTCTTTGAAAATTATTGTATAGCCTACCTGTCTTAGAAGTTGGTAGAAGGCTTCTTGTCGAAGAAGATAACCGATGAAAATATAAACAGTCGTAACGCCATACTTACTGCGTAACCAAGAAATAAACCGCTTATAATCAAGCTGCCATTCTTGCGAGGTTATACCGCGATGAAGATTGGCGGCATCGATGTAGGCGATGTTGCGTGTTGGTTGCTGCATAGTCTAGGCAGTTTACCATAAACAGAAAACTGGAGGCCTCGTGTGAACGAGGACTCCAGTTGGTGACCCGTGGCGTTGGAACGCGATTGGGGTCAGGGGGTGGTGCGTTGTGGTGGACGGGAGTAGATGTCGCTGATCAGCAGCACGGTGCTGGTGGCGATCGAGAGCGGCATGAGCATGTACTCCCAGGTATGAGACGCCAGACTGCAGAACATCATGTAGATATGGAGCTCGCCATCACTATCACGACGGTAGATCGTACCGAGGCCGCCGATGCGGTTCCCCTTCCAGCTGGGCGGGATCTCTCGCGGGTGTTCCAGATACCACATGATCAGGTCGGCTCCCAGGACTGCACTCCCGTGCAAGCTGTCGCCGTTGCTGAAGTGATCGCGCAGTGCCGTTCCGCGTTCCACCGAACTGGGTGCGGTGTAGAGCATCACCTGATCCCAATAGATCGCACCGTGGAAGCGGCCGTGGACCTGATCACGGTCGTGGACGATGGTGTAGCCGTCCGGGCAGGGGGTGATGAGGCGCTCGGACTTGATCTTGAGCGAACGCCCGCGATGCCACTCGTAGCCGGCCTTCCAGCAGACCGCGCAGGCACAGAGCGTGAGCAACCATTGAAGACAGATAAGGACTTGTGTGTAGTTCATGAGAGACTCCTGTTGGGGGTGGTGAGGCGTGAAAGATGTCGATTTTGGGCTCGGGATGAGGCCAGATACGACTGGGAGTATAGCAGAAAATGGGAGTGGGGTCAACCTGGGCCTGGAATTATATGAAAATTTGTTAGTGATTTTGCAAAAACCGACAATCAACGACCTGACCCCAGTCCAGAGACCCATTTTTACTGTGGGCGGGAGAGGAAGATTGGGTTAGAGGAGGGATTGCAGGCGCCGACTTCCACCGTCGATGAGGTGAGGGTGAGGTAGTAGCCGGTTTGGCGCTCGGAGAAGAGTGGGCTTGAGGTGTCAAATGGGATGGCGGATAAATAGTCCCCGAGGTAGGCCGCCGTGTCGACGCAGTTGTCCGCAAGGATGGCGTCGCTGCACTGGCTGCCCCAGTCGCCAGAGCAGTTGCCTCCCCCGCCGAGCAAAACCCTGGGAGGTGCGCCGGCACCAGCGATTGATTGTTGAAAGGCGTAGAAGTTAGTGGGGTCTTGGGCTTGAAGCGTGAGGACGGCTTGCATGATGGCGCGAACGGCGTCGGTGCGGCGGGTATCGGACTTCTCCGCGAGGGCGCGGGAAGGGTCAGAAATGAGGATGACGGTGAGAACAATAAACATGACAGCGGCGAGGCTTGTTAGTACATCCAAAGTGGTTCTGCCCATGTGGCCGTATGACATATAAATTTTATTCGTGTTCATGCGCGGTGAAGCCGTGCAAGGATTCCTTTTTTGCTTTTGACCAGACCCAGGCGGCGAGGAGCGAAGCGACGGGAACGGTGAGAACAAGAGCGCAAGTGCCGCCAAGAGTGCGGACGATTTCTTCCGCAACCATTTCTGTGTTCAGGAAACGCCAGAGTGAAATGGAATGGTCCGCCATGAAAATAAGGAACAGCGGGAGCGAGGCGCCAGCATAAGCGAGAACGAGAGTGTTGACAGTGCTGGCAATGTGGTGCCGGCCAACGCGCATACCACGAACGAAAAGTTGACGACCACCGAGCTTGGGATCTGCGGCCTTGAGTTCCGCGATGGTTTCGCATTGGGTGATAGCGACATCGTCGAGCACGCCAGTAGCGCCCAAAATAATGCCAGCGAGCAGTAGGCCTTGCGGCACACTGACGCCGCCGATTTGCCAGTAAAGAAAGACGGACTGCTCGTCGCTGAGGCCTGACAGGCGAGCGATATAAACGAACAAGGCGGAGAAGAGCCAGGCGAGAATGACGCCGAACGAGCAACTAGCAAAAGCGACGGCGGTGTTACGGGTAAAGCCGTGCGCTAGGCTTAGGTTGACGGCCAACATAATTATGCCAGCGACGACGGCGATGAGGACTGGATTATTGCCAGCCAGCATGGCTGGAAAGACGAACCAGAAGAGAATGCCGAGCGTGGCCACGAAGCCAATCAAGGCCAGGAAACCGCGACGACGACCGACCAGCATGGTAATGGCGGCAAAAATGATGGCGATGAGGATTATGCCCTTTAGGCGGACGACATCGCTTAGGTAGGCAGTGTTGGTGCCGTCGCCGTTATCAATAATTTGCAGAATGACGCGTTCGCCTTTGTTTAGTTCAAAGCGGAGGCCGGTGCTAAGCGAATTGCCGGTGTCGACAGTGAAGGTTTCGCCATCAGGGCCCACGGCCGTAAAGGTCATTTGGGGGACGCCGTTCTCGTCTGGTGCTTCGCGCACAACATTCATGACGGTGGCGGTGACCTCGCGATTACTTGCTGTTACATCAGCATCGGCAGGCTGCGCAAAGGCGGCTGCTGGGATGCAGAGCAGAACGGCGAGGGAAAGTGTGAGAAGTAAATGTTTTAGCATATTTTATGTCAACGCGAGATTTGTCGCTCGCGACTGCCGTATCTCGTGCTTCTAGCTCAAGGCCTCAGCCCAGAAACTCTTCAAAATTCGCCTCGACCGGTAAGAATATGCGGCGAGGCACGAGTTTCTCGGGTCGGCCATCGCGTCGTCACACGAGACACGACAGTCGCTCGCCACGTCGGTCGCGACCGAAGTGGCTCGATCCTACATGGCTCAGGCTCAATAAAAATTGTAAGCTACCAACTACCAACTTCACCAAGTATATCATCACTCCCCTACTTCTGACATGAGGGGCAGTAGTGGGTGCCGCGACCGGCGAGGGTAATTTTTTTAATGGGGGTGCGGCAAGTGTGGCACGGGAGGCCAGTGCGACCATAAACTTGGAGAAAATCGACGAAGCCACCGCGTTCGCCGTTCACATCGAGGTAGTTGTTGGAGGTGGTGCCGTTTAGGGCGAGAGAGGCGGTAAGAACATGTTTGATCTGCTCGGCGAGCTTTAAGCAGTGAGTAGCAGTAAGGGTTAAGAGGCGGCGGGTCGGGCGCAGGCCAGCACGGTGGCAGACCTCGTCCGCGTAGATATTGCCAAGGCCGGCAATGACGGTTTGGTCGAGCAAGGCGGCTTTAAGCGTGCGCGTTTTTGGGGTGAGGAGGCGATCGGCGAGAACTTTAAGCGAGGAGATGAGAGGCTCGGGGCCGTAGGTAGCGATGAGAGAGTTGAGCTCGGCGGTGCTCGCGAAGGCTTTGACATAACCGAATTTGCGGACATCATTCCAGATGACGCCAGCGTTCGAGGTTATGATTTTGAGGCGGTCGTGTTTGGTGGGTGAATAATCAAGGGGAACGAGCAGGAACTTGCCGGTCATCTTGAGGTGAGCAACAAAGCCGCTGCCATCTGTGAAGCGCCAGATGAGAAGTTTAGCGCGACGGTCGACGGCTTCTACCGTTTTGCCGATGATGCCGGCCACAAAAAGAGGGCCAGCTGGAACCTCCCGGCCAGCAAGGTACAAGTCGACGCTGACAATGGTTTGGCCAGCCACGGCGTCCTGGAGTTGGCGCCTAACTGTTTCTACTTCTGGTAATTCTGGCATACAAGATATACTGTAACATATATGGAAAAAGAATCATCAGGATTATTGCTAATCGACAAGCCAGCTGGGATGACCAGTCATGATGTGATTGATAGGGTGAGGAGAATTACGGGGCAACGGACGGTTGGTCACGCTGGAACACTCGACCCGTTTGCGACGGGGTTGCTGCTCGTGGCAGTTGGGCGAGAGGCAACGAAGGAGTTGAGCAGGTTTGTAGGACTCAATAAAACTTATGAAGCGACGATTTCCTTGGGGCGAGCTTCAGAAACTTTTGATACTGAAGGGCCAATAAGCGACGCGCCCTGCCCTGCTGTGACAACTGAGCAGCTGAAGGAGGCGATGAAAAAACAGGTCGGCGAGATATTACAGCTGCCGCCAATGCATTCGGCTATTAAGATTGGTGGGAAGAAACTATACGAGCTGGCTCGACAAGGAAAAGAAATTGAGAGGCCGGCTCGGGCTGTGAGCGTCTATAGTTTTGAGTCACCCGAGGCTCGGACAGAGCTCGAACTTCCCACCGAAATTAAGGTCAAAATCCATTGTGGCTCGGGCACTTATATTAGAGCAATGGCACGAGACTTGGGCATCGAGCTCGGGACGGCTGGTTACCTGACGGAGCTACGGCGGACAAGTGTTGGGCCGTTCGGCGTCGACCAGGCGGTAAAACTTGACCAGCTTTCGCCACAAAATTGGATTGACGGGCGCATTCCACCCGTGCTACCCTCAAGCAGTAAGTCTTGATGACGGTTGGCTCAGTTTGCAGGTCGCTTCGGCACATAAATGATGAAAATGAACGCGAGTTGCAGCAGTGTGTCGCCGTTCTTTAAAATATGAACCTAGTTGGTATTATTGTGGCCATTTTGGGCACTGCGCTCGGCCTCACCATTGGCTTTGCGTTACGGCGTTTTTTGACCAAGAATGTGATGGGCAGCGCGGAACAGCGGGCAGAAAAGATAGTCCAGGATGCTAAGAACAAGGAGGCGGAGATTGTTTTGCAGGCTAAGGAAAAGGCGATCAGCGTAGTTGAGGAAGGCAAAAATTCGTTGAACTTGGAGAAACAAGAGTTGAAGACTGAACAAGCTAGGATTGCCGAACGAGAGAGCATGCTTGACAAGACGCTGTTAGAATTTGAAAATCGCCGCGCCAAAGTTGATCAGGAAAAGGAAGATCTTGAGACAATGAAGGTGAGCGTTGAGCTAAAAGTTTTGGAGGCTGATGAGAAATTGCAGCAGGTTGCTGGCCTGACTAAGGAACAGGCTGAAGCAGTCTTGATGACTCGTACCGAGGTGGAATGCCAGGACGCTTTAATGAGCCGCATTCGCAAAATGGACCAGGATCAGGACGAGGAGGTGGAAGCCAAGGCGCGTAAAATCATGAGTTTGGCAATTCAGCGCTTTGCTAGCAGCCATGTGGTCGACGCTACGACTACGCAGGTGCAACTGCCAAGCGATGAGTATAAAGGCAGGATTATTGGTCGCGAAGGCCGGAATATCAAAACGCTAGAATTGCTGACAGGTTGTGAGTTTATTATTGACGATACTCCAGAGGCTATCACTATCAGCGGGTTCTCCCCAGTACGACGCCAAGTCGCGAAAAAGGCACTTGAGATGCTCATGAAGGACGGCCGGATTCAACCAGCTAAGATTGAAGATGCGATTAACGAGGCGAAGAAGGATTTGGCGAAGGAGATGAAAAAGGCTGGTGAGGATGCGCTGTATGAGCTCGGCATTCCGGTGTCGTCCATTGACCCGAAGTTGGTGGCGATTTTGGGACGCTTAAAGTTCCGTACCAGCTATGGCCAGAATGTATTGCAACACTCCATGGAGGTAGCGCGCATTTCTGGCATGATTGCGGACGAGCTTGGAATGGATAGTTTTGCCTGTAAAAAGGGTGGTTTATTCCACGACATTGGCAAGGCGGTTGACCACGACATGCAAGGTGCTCACCCCCAGATTGGTTATAATGTGATGAAGAAGTTTGGGTTCCCGGAGGAGATGTGCTACCAGTCGATTGCCCACCATGAGGATAGGCCAAAGACGATTGAGGGCGTGATTGTAAAGGCGGCAGATGCGATTAGTGGTGCCAGGCCTGGGGCAAGACGCAACAGCCTGGAGGATTATGTACGCCGCTTGGAAGGGTTGGAGGCAGCTGCGATGAGCTTTGAAGGCGTTGAGAAAGTTTATGCCATTCAAGCTGGCCGTGAAGTACGCGTGTTCGTTGAGCCAACCAAGGTGGACGACATGGCTGCTTACACATTGGCCCGCGATATTGCTAAAAAGATTGAAGGTGAATTGCAGTATCCAGGCGAGGTAAGGGTTACAGTAATTCGTGAGACACGAGTTATAGAATACGCACGCTAAATGCTGAATCTGGCCTCCCCTCTTGCCAAATATCCCATACTTGGCTAAGATAAGCCCATTCCAATTCATTTACAGCTCTATGAATAAAGCACAACTCGCCCTACACATCGCGGAGAAGCTCGAACTGCCAAAAAAGACAGCAGAAGACTTCATCGAATTGTTCGAGGATTTGATTACTGAGGCGCTGACCCGCAGCGAAGAAGTCACCATCGCCGGCTTTGGTACTTTCTCCTCCAAGATCCGTTCGGCTCGCATGGGTGTAAACCCACAGAAGCCAAGCGAAAAGATGCAAATCCCAGCTGTACGAGTGCCGAAGTTCAAGGCTGGCAAAGCGCTCAAGGACGCCTTGAAGCGCAAGCCAATTACAGAGTAAGTTTAGTAAATTCAAGTCCCGGACTCCTGGAGTCCGGGACTTGAATTTATGTTCTGAGCAGGTTGAACCTTCTATTTGAAGGCAATTGCTTGGGCGATGACGGCGTCGAGTGAGACGCGGGTGGCTTCCTTTGCGGTGCGTTCTTTCCATTCAACCTCATTGCTAGCCAGAGTCTTGTCTGAGATGACGAGGCGAAGTGGGATGCCAACTAGGTCTGCGTCGCCGAACTTGGCACCCGGGGAAAGCTCGCGGTCGTCCCAGAGGACGGAGATGCCGGCGGCCTGCAGGCTAGAATAGAGTTTAGTGGCAGTGTCGAGGACAAGCGCGGCGTTGTCGCGGCCTGGAATTGATACCAGGTAGACGAGGGCTGGGGCGACACTTTTTGGCCAGACAATGCCCAACTCGTCGTTATACTTTTCTACAATGACGCCCATGATGCGGGAAATGCCGATGCCGTAGCAACCCATGATTGGGTATTGCTTGACGCTGTTTTCGTCCACATAACCGAGGTCAAAGTCCTGGCCATACTTTTGACCAAGGTCAAAGACATTACCCACTTCACAAGCGCGACCAGTGAGAAGTGTGCCGTTGCCGCAAGGGCAAACCGCGCCAACAGCAGTTTTGGTAATTTCTGTGTTTATGCAGTAGTCGCAAGCCTCGCAGTACAGGATGTCGTCCTCGCCAGCGTCTGTGAGAACCATAAATTCGTACGAGAGTTTTTTGGTGAAGGCACCGCCCGAGGCCTCGGTTGCTTTGGCCACGAGACCAAGTCGACTAAAAATGCGGAGATAAACCTGCTTGGCTTCTTGGTAGAATTTATCAAAGTCTGCTTGCGTTGTATGAAAGCTATACATGTCCTTCATCAAGAACTCGCGGCCGCGCATAATGCCACTTTTGGCACGCAATTCGTCGCGGTACTTCCAGCCGATTTGGTAGACTTTTGTTGGCAACTGTTTGTAGGAGAGGACGCGCGACATGACGAGTGGCGTCACCACTTCCTCCTCACTCTGACCCATAGCGTATTCATTGCCAGTGCGGGAGTTGATCTTGAAGAGGACATCAATGTTGTCCCAACCGCCAGTTTTTACCCAGTTGGCTTTTGGGTGGAGCGTTGGCATGAGGACTTCGTTGGCACCGAGACCGTCCATCTCCTCGCGGACGATTTGCTCAATGTTGCGCAGTACCTGCAGGCCAAGCGGCAAATAAGAGTAGACGCCAGCCATAAGCTGGTCCACGAAACCGGCTTGTTGGAGCAGGCGGGCGTTGACTGTTTCCGTGTCGGCTGGTGGGGTTTTAGCGGTTCGGACGAAAGATTGTGATAAGCGCATAGTGGTTTGATAGTAATGAAAGTATAGAAATTGCGCAAATGCAAAACCAGAGGGATGCTGCTTGCTGCCGCAGCTAATTTACAATGAACCAGCCGCTTAGAATATGTGTCAAAATGAGGACGACGCCGATGCCCATGAAGACGAGGGCGACGGTAAAGATGCCTTTGGCTTCGTGGTCGTCGTTCATGAAGGAGACGAAGATGAAGCCGGCAAAGCCGACTATGAGGAGAAATGGGACGCCAGCCATGACGAGGCCAACTAGGAGTAGTAATGACATACTTAGTGATGTTAATCGGGTTCTGCCGAATCGCACCCTCCAGGATACTCGCCAAGCTCGGTATCCTGCAGGGGACCTGCTCATCGTCACCCGATGTAAAAATTTTCTTGTTACTTGTTAAGTACAGTATAGCACAGACGGCCTGGCTATAAAAAGAAGCGACCCGCCGCACGAATGCGACGGGTCAGGGAGGCGAGTAGGGAGTTCCCTACTGCAAGAAGTTCTGCGTGGCTTTCCGGCTGCCGTGGTAGAGCTGGCGCTTGAGGCCGTTCCTGACCGCCGTGTCTTCGTGGCGCACGATGGCCCGCATGACATAGGCACGGTCAGTGACGAGGTTGGCCAAGCGGGTCAGCCTGCCCTCGACATCGCGCGGGTGACGCCTGCGTCCCAGCTTCACCTGCCGCAGCAGCCAGTTGAGCGCTCGGCCGAGGTCGCTGTCCATGCTGATGGGAGCAACGCTGCCGATGAACGGCCCGATGAGAGCCATGAAACGCTCAAGCAAGCTGGCCTTGGGGCTGACGGCACGGCGCTTGGGCCTGGGGTCGCGGCGAGCGTGGTGGTTGCCACGCGGGTCAAGATCGAGGGGAAAATCCGGTTCCTTACGCATGAAGAGACCTCGGGGGAAGGTTGTTGGCTAGCCTTGGATGTCGATGTAGTGAAACCCCGTGGCTTTGGGGAATTCGGTTGGTGCAGGAGACGGGCCTGTGCTGTCGCCAGTGGTTGGTGGCCGGCTTTTCTGCGCCGTGGGCTCCCGATCGAGAAAGCCCTCCTTCCGTTCGCGGTGCTGGCGGCGTTCGTCACGGCGCTTTGTAGCGTCTCCCCTCCTCTCGCGAGAGGAGTGGTCTCCCCTTTTGGCGCGGTCACGGGTTGGTGGGCGGTTGGTGGCACGATGTTGCAGGCTCAAGTTTGCCTCGAGGTTGAGGGTTTATTGCCACTCCAGCTGGAATGCTAGAGTAGAGATATGATGCAGAAAAATGTGAGGTAAGTCAAGAAATTTCTAAATCAGCAACGACTGGCAAGTGGTCGGAGATGAGGGTGTGACCGAGGACTTCTATGTGTGAAGTTATTACAGATGGTGAGGCTAGGAATAGATCTATTACATGAGAAGGCTGGTAGCTGGGAAATGTTTTTTTGGTAGGGTTATTTACGAGACGAAGATTAGCGCGGCTGAGCAGCTCGTCGAGCTCACCCGTGCCACCGAAGATATTAAAGTCGCCAGCGATGATTGATTGCTTCTCTTTCCTGGCGATTTGAGCTATTTCTGAAAATTGCTGGCTGCGAGTTTGTTTGCCGAGTGCAAAATGGGCAAATAGTATGGAACAATTTTCAGTGATACCGACTTTATAAACTAGCTTTTTGCTACCGTGCGTCATGAAAAACTTTGTTACTGGTAGTTTGCTGCGCAAAAACACGCCGTTACAATTCCCACGGAAAAATGGGAGATAGTTGAGAAAGCTGCCAGGCTTATATTTACTGTCGATATGACTTTCGGTGAACAATTTTTTTATAGGATTCAAGTATGCCTCGTCGCGTACCTCTGCGAGGAAGAGAATATCTGGCTTTATTTTCTCGATTAAACCGACGAGGGCGTTTGCTGCTTTTTTCTTTTGAGTAAAACTAGGCAAGATAAATCTGCTCCCCTTGATGAGGTATTCGATTGGTGATCCGGTTATCCCAGTTAAATAGCCGACATTGAAAATCATGATTCGTAGCTTTTTCATAATTTTAGTAGTTTGTTTGTGGCGATAGTTTAGCGTATTTAGTTAGACATTGCGAAGGGTTATGCACAGAGGACAAGACTCAGCGGCGGGATTCGGCCTCGCCTCAAACTTCGCCGTCGCTCAGTTTGGGCTGGCCATCGCCTCGCCATGCTCGCTGGTGCTCGCATAGGGCTCCGGCGTTCTCATCCCGACGAAGGCCAAGCAGTTGGCCTTCTCCCGGGCACACAAAAAAGACACGGCCGAAGCCGTGTCTTTTTTGGTGCGTTTATTGTACCAAGCTCGAACCTATTTTCAAAACAAATGATGTCGCACGCGCGGAGCGCGTGGTGGCTTGAAACTAAATCGTACGCTCGTATCGTTCCGCCACTGCCTCGCTTCACTCGGCAACCCCAAAAAGAAAAAATGTTCCTTGCATTTCGGATTTGCGCGCGCCCGATTTTTTCTGAAAAAGGAAAGGACATTTTTCTTTTTGGGGTTCTGCCTTCCAAGTATTCAGGCAGGTGGCGGAACAATGCGGACGAAGTTTTGGCAAAACTATTTTTTGGGGAAAGGATTTGCC